>JAWOIA010000027.1:0-3792 GCA_046484885.1 Desulfosarcina sp.
CCGGCCCCATTCTCGCCTAGCAGGGCGTGGATCTCCCCCTTCCGCAGATCAAAATCAACGTGGTCATTGGCCAGCACCCCCGGGAAGCGCTTGACAATCCCCCGCATTTCAACTGCATGCACCGCCTCAGCCATCCACAGCTCCTCGCTTCACCGGAGCCCTGCAAAGGCGGGGACGCCCTTGCAAGGCTCCGTCGATGGCAGCCGAACTTATTGTTCCGGCAATTCCGCTGTGATCCCGTCAGCCCACCAGTACATGCAGTATTCGCACTCTAGCCCGGGGGCCCCCGGCGGAAACTGGTCGAGATCCGCCTGTTCCATCTTTTCACCTTCGGGGACGATGACGTTCCCTTGGTTGTCAATGATGGGGCCGGCAAAGAGGTCGAACCGGTCGAACTCGCCGGCCAGCATCTTGGCCAGCGTGTCGCGCACCAGCTGGACGTCCTCGGCCGGCAACTCGGCGACGCCCGGCGGCAACGTCTCGCCCTCCATAAAGCCAAAGAGGCCCATGCCACCGCTGTCGGCGTCAAAGTAGTGCCAGCCTACCTCGTAGGTCCCGTCAATCAAGCCCTGCGCGATCTCGGCGTAGACCGACCCCCAGATCCAGTAAGGAGCCGTCAGGCAGGCATCGACCTTGCACGAGCCCCACCAGTCATAGGTCACGCCCCACTTGCCCTTTTCCTGAGCCACGTCGGCCACCGCCGGCGTGTCAGCGCCGGTGAAAACCACCTGGCTGCCGGCATCAAAGAGCGAAGCAGCTGCTTCCTTTTCAATGATCGGATCGTGCCACGTGTTGATCCAACGCACATCCATCGTGCACTCGGGGCACGTCGCCTTCATCCCCAATGCAATCGCATTCCCCAGGCGGATTTCCTCCGGGATCGGAAAAGTGGCCATGTATCCCAACTTGGGGTTGCCGTCCAGCTTGGCCCGCGAACCGGCCAGCATGCCCCCCAGATACTTCATGTGTTCCATCGCACCAAAGAGGTTGCCAAAGTTCTCCATATTCGACTTGTAGCCGCTGATGTGGATGTAAGTAATGCTGGGAAATTCGTCGGCCACAATCTCCATCGGATCCATAAAGCCAAAAGAGGTCCCCAGGATCAGGTCAAAGCCCTTGCGCGACAAACTGCGGAAGACCTGCTCCGATTCAGCCCCTTCTGGCACGTTCTCCACGTAGGCAATGTGCACATTGGGCACGTTCTCTCCCACATAGACCAACCCCTCATAGTGAGCCTGGCTCCAGCCACCGTCATCATGCGGCCCGATCAGCACCGCCGCGACGTTGAACTTGCCCTCCTGAGCAGCCGGGATCTGAAAGCCACCCACCGTCTCTGCCGCCGGCTCTTCTGCCGCCGGTGCCTCCGCCACTGGTTCCTCCGCGGGACCACACGCACCCAGAACCAACGCCAATACCACCAACGATCCTAACAGCCATCGAAACTTGGACATCATACTCCTCCTCCAATAGAATCAATCGGGTAAGCGGTTGCAGAACAACTCTGGGAGATCATCGTTGCTTACTGGGGCATCACCTCCTCAAACCGGTTAATCGTTCGGGATGATGAACGCTACGCAGGACCAAGTGTATCACCCTTCAAACTGCGGGCAAGCAGGTCGCTGTTTTCCCGTCCGGGCCGCGGCCCATCTTCTCAGGCCTCGATCCACGTACCCGTCTTGCCGTCCAGCGCGTCGGCGATGTGCGCCGGATCGGTGATCAAGACCTTCCCTTCTGGATAGGCCTCCAGGAAAGAGAGCACCGCTTCGATCTTGGGTCCCATGCTGCCGGGCTTGAAATGCCCCTCCTCATAGTACCGCCGCGCCTCCTCGGCCGTCATCTTGTCCAGCCACTGTTGGTCCGGCCCGTTAAAGTTGATCGCCACCTGGGACACCGCGGTCGAAATCAGAAAGAGGTCGACCTCTAGCTCCTGGGCCAGCAGGCTGGTCGCCCGGTCCTTGTCAATCACCGCCCGCGTGCCCACCAGGTTCCCTTCCTCGTCCTCGATCACCGGGATGCCGCCGCCACCGACCGCCACGACGATAAAGCCGTGCTCGACCAGCGCACGAATGGCATCCAGCTCGACAATCCGCAGCGGGATCGGCGAGGCGATCACCCGGCGCCACCCTCGGCCGGCGTCCTCCTCGACCCGCCAACCATCGGTCTCGAACTCCCGCGCCTTTTCCTCGCTGGTAAACCCACCGATCCCCTTCGTCGGGTGCTCAAAGCCCGGATCATCGCGATCAACCAGCACCTGCGTCACCACACTGGCGATCGGCCGATCGATCCCGCGCCGCTTGAACTCGTTGCCCAACGCCTGCGAAATCATATAGCCGATTGCGCCCTGCGTGTCCGCCCCGATAATGTCCAACGGGGTCGTGTGTACTTCATGGGCCGCCAGTTCGTTCCGGCGCAAAATAAAGCCGACCTGTGGCCCGTTGCCGTGGGTGATCACCAAGTTCCACCCGCGCTCGATCATATCCGCAATGTGCTTGCAGGTCTCCTCGACCGCTTTCCATTGCGAGGGCACGTCCTCGTGTTGTTTACTTGCAATCAGCGAATTGCCACCGATGGCGATGACGCAGGCTCATATAAATACTTTAATCACAATGGAGGGAATGAAGGATTTTGTTGTACGGCTATTGGCTGCATGAACGATGGAAAAGGAGTGGTTATAATGACAAATACGCACTACAATAATACAGGAATACTTGAAGAGATTGCAAACAGTGTTGCCACAGTTTACAGCTGGAAGGACTATTATCTCCCTGAGAAAAAGTAGTTGGCAGGTGAACCCTGCGTCGTGCTTTGCCAGCCGTAGCCTTTTCGCTTACACTCCGGAGTTTCATCGACGGAGCGGCGAAGGCTGGTGCCGTGAGCCGCCTAATGGTATAACCGATCCTTTTTTATATTCAATTGCATATAAAATGCATGATATTTAAAATATTATATTTATATGCATATAATTTAAAAATATTATCTAATTTTATATTCAAAAGCATATAAAAATGAACCTATTAGCAGAGTTTGTAAAAAAAAGGCGAAAACAGTTGGGCCTGACACAGGAAGAATTTGCAATGAAAGCGGGTGTAGCATTAACTGTTATCAGAAAAATAGAGCAGGGTAAAGAAAACCTGAGTTTATCAAAAGTAAATCAGGTGCTGATAATGTTTGGTCAGATTTTAGGTCCGGTAAATGCAAAAGAAAATGAGACAGGCAATCATTAAATACAATAATATACAGGCAGGAACCCTGAGAGAACTGGATAGTGGGGAGTATGAGTTTGTTTATGACGAACTCTATATTCAAAATCATCCTGATCTGTTCATCACCTTCAAAATGCCGGTAAGGTCCATGCCATACAGAAGCAAAAGACTTTTCCCGTTTTTCGATGGTTTAATTCCCGAAGGCTGGCTATTGAAAATTGCTTCTGAAACATGGAGAATCAATATGAACGACCGGATGGGCCTCCTTTTGGCTTGCTGTCAGAGTTCTATCGGAGCTGTAAGTGTTCACCCTGTAAAAGATAAGGATAATGTCTAAGTGCCTGTATTGTTATCAGAAAATGGATGCCTCAATTGATGGTGATTACCATCCTGAATGCATCAGAGCTTTCTACGGGACTAAGTATGCTCCGGCTTTGCCTTATCGCCTCGATGAGATGGAGAAACTGGCAAAGGAAGCTGTGGAGTTATCTGTAACTGTTCCGGGGGTGCAACCCAAAATATCTCTCGGTTGGATAAAAACAGTTCTGCAAGATGGTCATAATGGACGTTTAACAATAATGGACGCACT
>JAWOIA010000104.1:0-10254 GCA_046484885.1 Desulfosarcina sp.
CATCTGGGGGTTGTTGACGATGATGCAGTCCATTTTGGCGTAGAGGTGCCGGAGGGTCTGGCGGCGGATGACCCGCTGGACCGGGTTTTTCGGCAGCTTCAGCGGCAGCGTATAGGCATAGACCAGCGCCGCGCCGGTCCGGCGCATCTGGTGCAGCCAGAAGATGGAGCGTGGCTGCAGGGAAGACACCAGTTGCAGGATATGCGGGCGATAACCGGGCTGCCGGCAAAAACGCAGCACGGCCTGGTTGAAGGCGATCGAGCGGCGCCAGCCGGCTGTGGCCGGAAGCGGGATGCGGTGAATCGGGATGCCGTCGGGAATTTCCTCCGACAGCGGTTCGCTGGCCCCCGCGGACATTGAGATCGCTGCGGGCTGCGAAAGCGCGTTCTTTTTCAGTTTGGGGGTGCCCGTCAGCACCCGGGTGAGGATTCCGCGTGCGCGCAGGCCGGGAATATAGCGCAGATAGCGCAGTTGGGCGCCACCGTGGGTCGGGAAAAAATGGGCCGAGGCCAGACAAAGCTCTATGGTGCGATCGGTGGACATTCAGGAATTATTGGCGCGTCGGGTTGGCGGATGAATTCGGAAAAAGGTGCCTTGCAGCGGTTCAACCTTCAGTTCGGTCTCGTCTCCGAGCAGCTTTTGAAAGCGGCTGATTCGAGACCGAATGTCATCCAGGGGAATTTGCGGGTAGCGGTGGCGCTGAAACGCCGGTTTGTTGTGGGAGCGCGGCAGGCGGTCCTTGGCGCGTTTTACCAGGGTGCGCCCGGTCAGCAAAAGCTGGCCTTGAAGCTGCTGGATCAGGGGTGTTTCCGGACGCCGCGAATGGTTTTGGGCCATCGCCGCGAGCACGTCTACAATCCGCTCGCAGGCCAGTTGGCCGTCGCGCGCGGCAAGATAGCGCGCGATGGCCGCGCTGCGATCCGCGCCGTCGGCGACGCCGACCTCGCCCGCGAGAATTTTGCGCAAAATCGCCTGCAATTCGTCCAGGTCGAAAACCTGGTGGCTGACCAGATTGGGCAGGCGGTAAAACCCGTTGTCGTAGGTTTCATCGACGTATGCCCGGTAGGAGACGGCCGGAACGCCCATCACGTAAGCCTCTACGCCCGTGGTGCAGCCGTTGTGGACAACGGCCGCGGTCGCGAGCAGCCAGGGGACGACGTTGCCCTCATTGGTGACCCGCACCCGGGGGCAGCGTTCGGCGATGCGGTGATAGGCATCCGGGTTTTCGGTGGGATGCGGCCGGACCACGATCGTGTGATCGGGGAAGGCCTCGGCCAGCCGGGGAATCATCTCCTGAAAGGCCGCAAATACCGCTTGCTTGAGGGTTTGAAGGCCTTCGGCGTATTCCCGGCTCATGCCGACGGCGGCGCGGCCGAAGGCCGGCGGCTCACCCGGCGACCGGGGCGGCTGGAAGAGGTTTTGGACCGGCGAGAACCCGTTGACGTGGTTGAAGTTGGTGTTGACGAGGATAAAAGGGCCGAAATCCTCCTTGATCCTGCGGATATCCGCTTCGTAGTAGCCGTGCATCTCCGGCCGCAGCAGGTCGCAGCGGGGATTGCCGGTCACATGGATCGGCGTCCCGTGGGGGAATTGAGGGAACTGGCGCCACAGCTCGGCGCTGTCCTCGCCCCAGGCAAAAAAATGGGACACCCACTTCATGGCATCGGCCGACAGGCGCCGCGAATAGTAGGTCTCGGCCGGCAGGTGGACCAGGGCCTCTTCATCCCAGGCCACAACCGTGTGGCCAAGCTTGCGCATGATCTCGAACATCATGTCGCTTGCGTGGGTCATGCTTTTGGAAACGTAGACACCGCGCGGAAAAGCGCCCATGTGGAAATGCATTTCGCGCCTGAAGCCGAGAATGGATGAAAACCCGCGCCGGGCCGCCACGCACGCCAGCAGCAGCTTGGGGTCGAGTTCGCGCACCTGGTTTTCCACCGGGATGATCAGCGGCGGTGTTGATATATTCATTTCGATATTTTCCTGGGTCATAACGGCCGCAATGTTTGGGCAATTTGTGCGGATTCATCCGGCCATTTCAGGCCTGGGGCGTTCGGTTAAAGTAATTTCTACAACTTCAAGTTGCGGGCACTCGCACGATTGGGCGTTTTCACGCTAATCCGCGATGAGCCTATGAAACTTCAGTTCAGTTATTTCATGTTTAGAAAATAATGGCGATAGGCATTATGGGGCTTGGTTTTTTGCTTTAAGAGGCTCTGCCTGATAAATTCTTTTGCTTTTGTTCTGAGATTACGACCTTTTTTTTTAAATTGCGTATACTGCAAGTCAAGTATTCTAATTTCTTCAACCTTTCCGAACTTTTTCAAGATACTGCTGACTGTGGACAACTCATTATTGTGATGTGATCGGTCTCGATTCAGACTGTATAGAAAGTCAGATTTTAATCTGACCGCCATTTGAACGTATTCTTCAACCTGTGATGATGTCATCTCCTGGAACGAAACCATGTTAATTACCGCATTGAAATTGGTCAGGGTAAGGTTATTCTGCAGAAAATGGGGAATGAAAACGAAATCATAATCTTGCAATCTTGGCGGGACCTTGTTTTCTATCATAATCATCTTTGAATTCGGAAAAACTGTTTTTAGATATGTTCCCGAAAAAAGCATGGTCTGGGGCAAGTCGATTATTATGTAATTAACCTCTGGGAAAAGCGTCTTGAATTGATATGCAAAGCCTCCCCATCCCGCGCCTATTTCGATAATTGAAATCCTTTCAGATTGATCACGGAATCGGTCGATCAAACCAGCTTTCTTTAGCGCAATAAAAACTTCATAAAACTTCAACGTATCGATATTAATTAATCCACCATTTATGTTATAGCCAAATCCCCCCAATTTCTGAGATTCTGGTACTAAAAGCTCCTCAAAACCCTGTTGATTTAACATCAACAATTTTTTTTCAAGCTGTGCCCTTTTTTTTAACTGACTTGTTCGATAATCGTAAACTTTAAGGCCCGTAATATGGTAGCATTGGTGGCGTAGCTTTGAAATTATTAATGGGGAGGCATCAAACATGTAAGAAAATCCGCTAATTTCTTCCTGCCAATAAGAGCTTGGAGCAGCTTTATCCTGCATTCGGTCCAGCATTGAGCAAACAGATTTGCGTACCTCCAAGTAGTTTTTGTAAGATGATGAGTTCTGTTCAGCTTTCGAAGTTTTTATTATCGTTTCAAGTGTCGAATTCATTAGATTACCTATCCTAGCATAAACTCTAAACTTGATGGTCCCGTAAAAAGTCGGAATTCTCGAATGCCATCGTTATAAGGTGCTGAAATTATAACATCGAAAAATGCAAAACAGCGTTTTTGAGACTTTTTACGGCTTCATCAAACTTGATCTTTAACAGTCAGGAAGTGATATTTTAGACGAAACGTAGCAGGATGGCTTTGATTAAACTTTCTTTACTTATATTTTTGGGGCTGAGGAATCTCTGGCTTCTTAGATGAAACCCAAAGGGCTTTCCCTTCCAAAGAAATTCTTCCCAACCCAAACCATCTATATTTGGATACCCCAAATCCCTAAAGCTTTTGCGGCTATATAGATGACTTCGCTTAGGAATATACGTTAACCGGTCCGGGAGAAAAAGTTCAAATAATCGGTTCAACGGTGAAGCAATGAAACCCTCTCTAATTGCGTTGGAATATAGTTTATAAACAGGAATAGGGCCATCATATTTTACCTTGGGATTGTGGCCATATTTCCAATAAATTTTAAATCCGGTATCGCGTGACCATCCAATACTTCGCTTACGCTTGCTAATAGATAATTTTTTCATGAAACGGTTAAAGTTTTTTATTGGCCTGAACCCCTTTTCATTGTTTGAAGCGGACGTCATTGGCTCTTTTACAGAATCCCGTTTGGAACGTTTTAATTTTTTCACCTTTGAAAAATGATTGATCTCGTAATCAGGGGTGAAATCAAGACTTTCGATAGGGATCTTTTTTAGATCAATGAATACGCAGTGTGGACAAGGAAAGTAGCGATATTTGACATACCATTTTGGATGCCACGGAGGACCGAAAAAGCTCAGGTCATTTTGCAACATATGGTCAACTATGCTGTTTATCCAGTTTTGACCGAACACAATGAAAAAATCAGGATCTAAAAAAAGGCCAAAACGTGTCCTTACGTGGGAGAGGGATTTGTTGAGGCCAACTCCATGATGAAAGCTTCCCCGATATTCAAGCGGTAAACGAGCGTTAAGCTGGTCGCCGTCAGTGATGAAACACTTCGGATTGCGTAAAAAAGGATGACAATTTGGTGTTGGTTTCATCCCGTTATTAACAATTACCCATGTCCAATTACTATTTTCTTCGTTGAGCCGGGAAACTAATTCATAATTTAGTTTCAAAAGATCCCAGCTGTTATAAGAAACGGAGCAAATTGTGATCTTTTGGTTTTTTTCCATAGGGATATTTCAAACAGAAATAACCACTCTGCAATGATTTTATTAGGATATAGAGGCCAAAAATAAGAAAATTTATTTTCGGCTTACACATTAACCCGACGATCAAATAAACGACTGGAAATAAGAACGCCAAATTCCTTGCAAAAAAGGAAAAGATTGTTCATTAGAGAGGTTTTAGAAAAAAAGCATGTGGGTAGTTTAAAAAAGGATAAAAAGAGCCTTTTTAACGTTTTAAACCTGCGTTTTCGGATTTGAACGGCCGAACCATGCTTTTGTAATAATCTCATGGTGTAAACACCGCTAAAAAAAGCCTCGTTCAAGAGGCCAGGGGGCGTAAGGCGATGAGGCTCGAAATTACGATAAATAATCGAATCTTCTGAATGTTTAAAGGTGGCGTGAATACGGGATGCTCTTATAAAAAAATCCGTGTCTTCGAATTTTTTAAATTCTGGTAAAAAAAAGAAACCCGCCGTGTTCAGACGCTCGAAAACCGTGCACCGAATGAGGACGTTGAAAGTGGATACCCCTTTCGGAATGGAAAATTTGGTCACTCCCTCTGAGCCAGTACTTTGAAAAAAGATAGAGTCTTTCAACCAACCCGGCCAATCCGCACCGATGACTGTTTGCTCGGTTCCAAATACGATATCCGCCTGAGATTCGTTTTGAGTTTCCCACAAGCGTTGAAGCCAGTCCGATGCCGGAAGATCATCATCATCAATGAAGGCAACAAATTGCGCGTGTCGCGCAATCGCCTCAGAAACGGCCCTGTTGCGTGCAAAAGCTCTCCCACGACTGATTTCCTCTGCGAGAAGCAGTTCGCTTGACAGAGATGCCGATACACGTCCGGAAATGGAGCGCACACGCCCATCGGGATCGTTATCGACGACGATAATGAGAATTTCCTCGGGGCTCAATGCGCCGAGTTCTATCTGTCTCAATGAAAGGAGAAGCCGCTCGAGCAATTCAGGCCTACCGCAGGTGCAGATGCAGACTGCCACCTTGAGGTTATGATCGCGGGTCCTGTTCAATCCGCTTCACGCTCAGCAGGATAAATAAAGGGGCTCCCCCTCAAGATGCCGTCACAGATGATGTCCATTCCCACATCATTGCCCGGCTTCAAAGGGTCGATTGTCTCTAAGGACAGCTGGTAAAAAGGCCACTCTTGGATGAGTTCTATAAACGAAAGTGGTATCATTCTTCTGAAAAAATAGTGAAACGCATATTTCCGAGCTCGTGTGGTGAGAGCGTTATCCAAACCGGTAGCCAGTGGTAGTCGGTCAAGGATGTTGAAATAATCATCAATACAGCTGGCATCAAACGTGAAGCCTTTATTGCGGATCCAGGCCTCGCCAGCCACAATCACGGGGATGCCTAAACTTGTCAGTTCTACACCCGTCTTGGTTCCGTAAATAATCACGGAGTCGCATTTTAGCATGGCAGCATAGGTACTGAGCGGGCTCTCGGGGGGAATAATAAAGACATTCTTGGGAAGGTTTGGAAAGTGCTTTAATATTTCAGGCAGGATGGGCTGACGTGAAGGAACGATACCTGAAATCTCTGCTGGGTGTACACGAATGAGCAGTTGCAGATCGGAGCGGCGGGAGAAGTACTCGATGGTGCGCATCACCCAGTGGAGCATGTTCGGGAAGGCATTGGCCGGGTAATGGAGCTGCGCGTCCCAGACGACATTGGTCAACATGCCGATCAAAGGTTTGGAAAAATCAATGCCCGGCAGAAATTCCGCGGGGAGGTCGACCTGGGGGTTTTTGTGGACGAAGGAAATCCAATCCTCAGTTCCGTGCCAGCGCGATTTCAGGTAACTCATCAGGGTGGATTCCAGCTTTTCGTTCCACGGTAAATTGTGCCACAATTCAACCGGCTCCGACATCATCGTGTGGTGATAGGTGTCCCCGTGACTGAAAATAAAACAGCGCTTACGATATGCCGTCAGCCAATTCACGACTCTGATGCTGTTCTGGCGAGTCACTTCCCCGATGATGCCCTCAGGGATGTAGATGCCGTGATAACAAATTACGGCGTCAAATTTGATTGTGCCCAACAGGCGTTGGAGAACGAGGCGACTTAACAAGGCCGCTTTAAAATAACGTCGCAGCACCACTTCGCCCAAAGGCTCTTCCTCCAAACTGCCGCGT
Source organism: Desulfosarcina sp. (assembly GCA_046484885.1). Lineage (GTDB taxonomy): Bacteria > Desulfobacterota > Desulfobacteria > Desulfobacterales > Desulfosarcinaceae > Desulfosarcina. Next base: position 6,585 of record JAWOIA010000104.1, read on the forward strand.
GCAAAAAACCTTAGGGCACCCGCCAGTGAGTGTTCGCCGATCGCGATTCCGTTTTCACGGTATGTGGGAATGGAGTTGGCTTCGATTGATTGCGCCAACCGATCCACATGATTTCTTTCAATTCGGGCGATGTTCTCGGAATAAACGTGAATCGGTAACCCCAAGAAACGACGCACCTCTTTTCCGCGTGAAAAACATTTTCGGCATTTTGTTCTCTTCAGGCCGTGGCGACAGAAGTCGGCGACCGACTGAAATTGGGTGCTAAGCGCTTTCCAGCATGTTGGAAGGAACTCATCGCACATCAAGAAGTGAACATTCGCTCCCCGCAGCGTCAACGCTACCGCCAGTGCATTTTCCACTGGAGCCAGTGCGCGATGGGCGCCTGCGGATGTTGCGATCAGTATGCGGGGACCGTTTTGGGCTCGGCTTTTGGCTTGTAGCCATTCGGCAGACTTGGATGAAAGAATAGCATTCCAATCGGGGAAAATTGTTCGTTTGGTTTTTGATCCGAATAAGGTTTTTTTTATCCGCTTTAAAACAATCATTGGGTTTCCCAAAGCAATGCAATTATCGAAAAAATTCGGCATTGGATTGCGGAATCCAGCAATCCAATGCTGTCGAAGCGGCTTTTTTTAAACAGCTTTTGGGTCATAGGGGTTTTGGGCATCTTATAACCAATAGGTACAGTCCAGAGCAAGAGGGCACAGGAAACGGGGCACCGGCGGTTGCCTGGCCCTAAAAAGAGAGAAGCCGCACATATTGGTCCGCGATATTTTGGATATCGAAGGCCCTCGCTCGCTCCAGGCCTGCGCGCACATCCGCCGGGCGCTCGAGCGCCGCACCGATGGCGCGGGCCAGCTCTTCCGGATCCCCCACCGGCACGAGGGCGCCGTAGCGCCCCCTTTCCAGAATTTCCGACGGCCCGTGCGGGCAGTCGGTGCTCACCACCGGGCAGCCGCAGGCCAGGGCTTCGATCAGGACGTTGCCCAGCCCCTCCCATGCGGAGGACAGGACAAAGACCGCCGCCCGGGCCATGAAGGCAAAGGGGTTGGACTGAAATCCCAGCAGGCGGACGTCCGCGCCGATCCCCAGGTCTTCGATAAGCTTCTCTATGCGCGGCCGTTCACGCCCCTCTCCCAGGATCGCCAGGCGCAGCTTGCGCGCCTTTCTCAGCGATGCAAACGCCCGCAGCAGGGTGGGATAGTCCTTCTGCGGGTGCAATCGGCCGGCGGCCAGCAAAACCGGCGGCTGCCCGGGCTGAAACCACGGGTGCTCGGGCTGGGCTTCCGCCTGCCGAATGATGCGGCCGCTGTCGATGGGGTTGTGGATCACATGCACCTTCCCCCGCGGGACCTTCCCCAGGGTGGCCAACTCCTCGGCCACGCCTGCCGACACGGCCACCACGGCGTCGGCCTGGCCGTACCAGAGGCGCAGCAGCCGCGGCAGTTTGCGCCGCAGCGGGTCGGTTGAATCCGCGAGGCTGCGGGCAAGGCTGTTGTCCTGTTTTAAAACGGTCCGGATCGGCAGGCCGGAGAGCCTGACCGCCCACACGGCCAGAAGGTTGGGAACGTGGGTGCTGGCCAAAACCAGATCGGGCCGTTCCCGTCGCAGGTAAAGTTCCAGAAAGGGGAGGGCCCTGATTTTTTTAAGCGGCTTGCGCAGCATGAGCGGCACAAGGGTCAGCCAGGTGCGCGCCGGCAGCCTGAGAAGTGCGCGCAATAAGGCGCTTCGCGGTGCAACCCCCAACGCCACCGGCCGCACCCCGCCGGGAATTTCGGACACCAGGTCGCCCTCCAGCCGGCAGACCACCAGATCGACCGTATATTCCCGCTGCGTCAGGGCGCTGGCGAGTTCCAAAACAATCCGTTCGGCGCCGCCGCCGGAAAGAGATCCCAGGAGTAAGGCAATTCGCCTTTTGGCCATATTTTTAAACCGCTGCCGGGTTGGGTCTCATCCCTGCAGCGCAGCCGCAATGCGCTTCGCCAGGCTGTTGCCGTCCACCCCGTGGTGGGCCAAGACCTCCGGCGGGGTGCCGCAGGCGGGCATGCCCTCGATGCCGAATTTGACCAGATGCCTACCGTTCAACTCGCCTGAAGCCATCAGGGCGTTGAGCAGGCTGTCGCCCAGCCCGCCGTATGGGGAATGGTTGTCCAGGGTGAAGAGCATGCGGCAATCGCCGATGGTCGTCCGCAGCCAGGCCGCGTCAACCTGGTTGAGCCAGGGCAGGTTGACCACTTTCAGTGAACGCCCGGTGGTCTGAAGGTGTTCCGCGGCGCTCAGCGCTTCGTTCAGCATCACGGGGCCATAGGCAAAAATCACGGCGTCGGCCCCGTCGTGGATGACGGTTCCCTGGCCGGGGGTGAAGCGGTAACTCCCCGGCAGCCGAATCGGCTGCGGCGACGGCGATATGATCAGGCGCAGCATGCAGGTCTGGGTCGCATGGTTGACGCACCACCGCAGGGCGGCTCGTGTTTCGGCCGCATTGCAGGGCTCGATGATGGTGCAGCCCGGCAAGGCGCCGAAAAGGGAGATGTCCCTGAGGCTCTGGTGGGATTTTCCCGGCCCGGCCGGAATCAGCCCAGCGTAATGGCACACATAGACGATCTTGGTCTTTTCGGTGGCGTTGTTGTAAATCTGCTCGTTGGCCCGCCCTGCGAGAAACACGCCGAAAGAGTTCACGATCGGCAAAAATCCTTGCAGCGCCAGGCCGCCGGCCGTTGACACCATGTCCTGCTCGGCAATGCCGTTTTCGATGAAACGCTCCGGAAAGGCGGCTTCAAAGGGGCGCAGACCGCAGTCGGCGGAAAGATCGGCGTCGAGGACGACCACGTCCGGCCGCTCCCGGCCGATTTCAACCAGGGCCTCGCCGAAGGCGGTGACGACCTTTTCGGCGGTGTCTTTGAGCCGCGTGCGGTTTGTTGCGCGCTGCTCGATCACCCGCGTTTGAAGGGGGGCAAGCCCGTGCCCTTGCAGACGGGTGTTGAGATTTTCGATGATTTCGGCATACCCGGCCGCGAAGGCCTCGTCATCCGGTGCCCCGGAGTGCCAGCGGTAAAGCCCCCGGCCGGCTTCCAGCGATGCCGGGCCCTCCATGAAGGATATGCCCTTGCCCTTGATGGTGTCGGCGATCAGCACCTTGGGCTGGTCGGCAATCTGGTTGAAGCGGCGCAGCGCCGTTCGCATCGCGCCGAAGTCGTGCCCGTCGCACCGTGCCACGTGCCAGCCGAAGGCCTCGAATTTGGCCTCCAGGCTGCCCAGGTCGATGATCTCGGCTACCGGCTTGTCGGTCTGGATTTTGTTGCAGTCCACGATCGCGGTGATATTGGCGATTCGCTGGTGGGCGACGGTTTGCAGGGACTCCCAGATCTGGCCTTCCTGCAGCTCGCCGTCGCCGGTCATGACAAACACCCGCCCCCCGGCCCCCTTCAATTTCTTCGCAATCGCCATGCCCTTGGCCTTTGAAATCCCCATCCCCAGGGAGCCCGAGTTGGCTTCGATCGCCGGGATGCTGAGATCCGGGTGGCCGTGGGTGCCGCCCAGGCGCCGCAGGTTGATAAAACGCTGCTCGTCCAGCAGCCCCAGTGCATACAAGACCGCGTAGTGGCTGGGGACGTCGTGCCCCTTGGAGGAGAAATAGATGTCGCGGTCCGGATGGTCGAGGCCCACCCGG
>JAWOIA010000118.1:0-18106 GCA_046484885.1 Desulfosarcina sp.
TCGAGACGGCGAGCCATTCGTTCGGTTTCCGGGTGGGTCCGGACAGCAGCGTCGACAAACAGTCGGTCAGGGGTCATGGGGGGGGCTCTTAGCAGGTTGCGCGCGCCAACTCAATATATATGCGTTCATCAATATTGACGGTCTCGTAAAAAGTCGGATTTTCAGACGGATTCGTAAAAAGCCCGAGATCAAGGCTTGCGAGTCCCGAGGAATACCGCTATCGCGGGTGCCGTAGGCAGCGTACTTGTGGGTACTCCGCAGTGACGAGGGATGAAGCGTAACGCAGATATCGGACGTTTTACGAATCCGTTAATATTTGAGCCGGGCATAATAGGTCCGCCGGGAGGCCGTCAGGGCGTCTTTGAGGGTGTAGATGCCCTTCTCATTGAGCAGTGGAATGATTTTGAGAAAAATTTCGGCCGTGGCCATGGCATCGCCAAGGGCGTCGTGGCGTTTGGTAATCGAGACGCCCAGTCGTTGGGCAATGCTTTCCAGGCTGTGGTCGTGGTGGGCCGGGTGGACAATGGCGGACAGGTGCATGGTGTCTATCACCGGGTTGGTGAACTGGATCCCGGTGGTTTGCTCCTGCATCTGCAGCATCCGCATGTCGAAGGCCGCATTGTGGGCGACCAGCACCGTATCCTGGGCAAAGCGTTCAAAGTAGGGCAGCACGGTTTCGATGGACGGCATCCCGACCAGCATCGAATTGTCGATGCCGTGATAGCGGGTCGATAACTCGGAAACGGGGCGACGGGGGTCGACCAGTTGATGGATCGTCTCGGTTGGAAGCAATCGGCCGTTGACCACGCGAACGGCACCGATGGAGATGATTGCATCGCCGCCGCGCGGGTCCAAACCGGTGGTTTCGGTGTCAAAGACGGTAAAATTGAGCTCTCTGAGCATGCGGTCGGCAACCGCTGCCGCTTGGTCGGTCTGATTGAAAAGGTCAAAATCATAAAACTCGGGCCGGCCTTTGGGCAGCAGCGTCACCTGGCGGATGTCCGCCGGTGCGCCGGCCGATTGAACCATGGGGATGAACAACCGCAGGCAGGCTTCACCTGCGCGCTGGCCGTCGGTGTGGGGCCAGATCTCGGCACGGTTGTGCTCAAGGACCTCCTTGAGGGTCAGCGCGCAACCATCGATGGGGGTTTTCATCAGCGGCTGTTCGCACCAATGGCGCACGGTTTCGATGGGAATGGGCGGCCCTTGCCAGACCAGGTCCAACTGCACTAAATTTCCCGGGGCGGTCAGCCGCATCCGGCTACAGCGCACACCGCCCTCTTTTTCCAGTTTTTCAACAATGCAGCGCATGGCCAGGATCATGCCATGGTTGTCCACCCGGACCATGCAGCGGTTATCGCAGGCGACCATTTCAACCGTCAGGTCGGCCAGGGACAGGGCTTCGCTTTTGATGGTCGAAACCCACTCGCTGACGAGCATTGGGAAAAGCGGCCAACGGGACTGTGGGTAAAAGCCGTCGATGTCGGTCAGCTCGGTTCTGAGCATGCGGCTCAACGATTGCGTTTCAGCAGCGACTCTGGCCAGAAAATCATTTTTGCGCTCGGGATCCATGTCGGGAAACTGAATCATCAGATCCACCGTGGAACGAATGGCGGCAACCGACGATCGAAGGTTTTTGGCCATGGCGTTCAAGCGCTGGTTCATGCGGTCGCTTTGCTCCACATGGCGCGTAATGTCGGCAAAGATCAGCGCGAATCCGGCAAAGCGTTGGTCCGCGTCCAATATGGGCAGGGTCTCCACCCGCAGCTGCCGCCGGTCCTGGGTCACCACCACAAAGTGCGACGAAACGTTGTCTCTCTTTTGAGCCAGCTTACGCTGAATGTCTTTAAGGGCGTATTGAACCAGGTTACGGTCAATCAACGCGTAAACCGAACGGTGCAGGCCGACGAAGCCATCGGTCGCTCGGTCGCTGTTACCGTGCGCCGGGTCGGCGGCGTTCGGGCGCTGGACCTTGTTCAGCACCGCTTGAGCCCGTCGGTTGTAAAGCAGGATGCGGCCCACCGCGTCGCAGATGAGCACACCCTGGGTCAGCTCAGCCATAATGCTGGCCAGGATCGCTTTCTCGGCTTCGGTTTTGGCCTTGGCCGCTTCAACGGCCTGATCCATGGTGTGCCGGGCGGCGGCATAGCGGTCGGCGCTGGTGTTGATCAGTTCGGCCAGGGTCACGACCACGCGGCTGCCGTCGATCTTGAGCCGGTGGGCCGGATTGACGCTGTTCATCACCCGCATCTCTTCGATCAGTTGGTTCAGGGGGATGATATAGAAGCGGAAAAACCAGTCCAGGGTGAATCCGAAGGCCGCGAAGAGGAACACGGCGGTGCTGAAGAAGTACCAGGCCTGCTCCCTCGCCAGCCGGACCAGCAGCGCCTGTTCAGCCGGGGTGATCTGCTGCCAGAAAAGCAAGCTCAGGGTTGCGGCCACACCGCCGGTGAAGATGGTGCAGACGGCGACAAACAGCCAAAATTTATTGTCCAGTTTCATCCGTCGAGAAGGCCGTTGATCTGCCTGACCACGTCGCTGTTGGAAAATGGTTTGGTGATATAGGCGTCGGCTCCCAACGTACTTCCTTTGGCGATATCCATGTCGCGCGTCATGGCCGATAGAAAAACCACCTTGCGCGTTTGGTGGCGGGGGGTTGCCTTTAGCGTCTGGCAAACCTGGAATCCATCCAGACCCGGCAGCATCACATCCAGCAGAACCAGGTCGGGCTCAAAACGATCCAGAGCCGTCAAGGCCTCCTCGCCACTGTGAACGACCATCACCTCAAACCGGTTCTGCTGCAACAAAAATTGCAGGGGCAGTGTGATGCTGGGTTCATCGTCGACAATCAGGATCTTTTTGGTCACAACGACCCATCTTCCTGTACGGCAATGCGTTTGACGCAGGGCTTTGGGCGCCCGCCAGTCGGCGGCCGCCCCGAGACAGGCGACCCGGCTCAGATCGACAAAAGGGGTGCGGCGATGAGTTCCACGAAAACGTAGGTCAAAAACGTCACCACGGCCAGGAGCACCCCGATAACGTAAATGCGGTTGAAGCGATGGCGATTTTTATCTTTTTCGTGGTAGTAGACCGCATCGCAGCACTTGTCGCACCAGCTGCGATCACGGTGGCTGGTAAAGGTGTGGCCACACCGGCAGGTGACCTGTTTGGGTGCCAATCTCATAGCGTCTTCTCCTGACACTGGGAATCATTCAAAAGGCTCTCGCCCCTTCGCACCAGAGTGGGTTGGGTCGCCCCTTTCGTGCTGCAGCCGCCGGGTCCGACACAATGCGTCGGACCCGGCGTGGTTGTGATGCCACTGGGTAACGCGCCGCCCCTCCCCTTTTCCGGGGTCGGCCGGCGCCGCCCATTTAGCCGAACAACCCCCAGCCGATTGCCGCGGTAAAAACGATGGAAAAGACGACCAACCCGATCATCCAATAATCCTCGTGTTTCATTGTAAATTCCTCCTCAGTGGTGATGCCTTTAGGCCTCTTTGATAACGATATGGGTCTCTTTCTCGGCCCGCTCGATCTGCACGGCGTTGGTGGTGGACATTTCGGCCTTGAAGCACAGTGCCCACATCATCACGATGCCCAGAATCCACCAAGCAATCTGCCAGGACCACAGCGGCGAGAATCCGGCGAAGGAAAAGGCCTTGTTGCCCAGCATGACGGCCGGACCGATGGCGAAAAAGTACCAGATGGGCACGACGAACTTCATGGCGCTGCGCCACTGCTTGGCCGCGGCACTGGGTTCGTCGATGTCGTCAAGGAAGTTGCGGATCTCCGCCTGGCGCTCAATGGTCTCTTGATCGTCCTTGGCCCCCAGAGCGCGACAGAGAAAGGCCACCACCAGGCCGCTGAACGTGCCCCAGAAGGCGCAGTGCATCGAGAGCGGGCTGGGCCAGACCGAGTAGGTCAGGTAGACGGCCAGCATGCCCACAAGTACCCCCAAGACGGCGCCGATGCGTGGAATCTTCACGCCCCAGATCACGCCCAGCAGCAGCACGTACATCACAAAACCGAAGGCGGTGGCCAGCGCCCCGAGAATCACCAGCGCTGCCTTGGAGGTCATGCCCACGGTCAGCGCCAGAATGGTCAGAACCGTGGCGAAGACCCGGTTGACCCAGATCTGCTCGGCATGTCCGGCCTCCTGTTTGCGGATGTAGCGCCAGTAGACGTCGCGCAGCAGAATCGAGCCGCCGGTGCCGATGTAAGGGGCCGCCGTGGAGTGAATGGCGGCGATGGCACCCATGAAGACAACCCCCAGCATGAAGGGGGGCAAAAATTCCCGCATCAGGGTCGGTACCAGGGTGGCCTGGGTGATATCCTGAAACGCGGGAACCCCGGCCAGCTGCAGCACCTTGCCGCCCATGCCCTGGAAGGCGGTGAAGTAAAACAGGGCAAAGCCGACCACGAAGGTGGACATGAAGGCTTGCTGCCAGGCCAGGGGCTTGGGGCTTTTGATGCCGAAGGTCCACATGGTGAACGCCGGCGAGCTCTGAATGCCCATCAGGGCGAACATGTAGGTCAGAATCATCACGGCCGTCCAGGGGTTTTCACCGGCCGCCCCGCCCAGCCCGAAGTTGATCACCCGGGGCACCTCCAGGAATCTGGCGTCCAGTTTGGCCACCGAGGCCGAAAACCCGGACCAGCCGCCGAACTGCGGCTGGGTGATGACGTAAAACCCCAGGATAATGATGCCGCCTACCAGCAGCACGAACTGGATGACCCCGACCCAGGTGCTGGCCTTGAGACCGCCGGTGCAAACGTAGAACCAGACGATGAAGGCCATGAAAATACCGCCGAAGACCACCGGCACGCCGGCGATGACATTGAACAGCGCCGCCGAGGCCATCAACTGCACCGCCGAGTAGAAGATCGAATAAAGGACCGCTGTGGCAACCACCAGCCAGCGCAGGGCTTCACTGTTGAAGTAGTATGCGTACATGTCGCCCGGGGTGACGAAGCCGTAGCGCTTGCCCAGCAGCCAGGTGCGCTTGGAGAAAAAGGTGCCGGTGATGGGAATCGTCAGCACGTAGAAGGAGGCGAAGGCGTAGGCCAGCCCATCGCGCCAGATCAGGCCCGGGTGGCCGATAAAGGTCCACCCCGAAAAAGAAGCCGCCGTCGCCGCCAGCAAAAAGGCGAAAAAGGGAATGGACCGCCCGGCGATAGAGTAGCCCGAGGAGGTCTTTTCTGTAAAGTAGCCTTTCAGCCCCCAATAGAAACAGTAGATGATGTATATTCCCAGAAAGATGTAAACCCACGTGGTGTTGTATCCGGTCATAAGGTCGTCCTCCTCTGCGTTGAAATCAGACTTGAGCGGCTACCAAAAAGGTTGTTGATACCTGACGGCGTCTCCGAATGGTCCGTCACCCCCTTTCTCCACCCGGCATCGGCTGGACCCGACAGGCGGCACGCTTGAATTCGGTTGACAGACGATGGCCTACTGAACCATTTTCTTGATCTCTTCGACGATCTCCGGGTTGGCCAGGGTCATGACATCACCCACATCGCGCTTGTTGGACAAGGCGCCCAGCACGCGGCGCATGATCTTGCCGGAGCGGGTTTTGGGCATGTCCTTGACGATCCAGACCTTGCGCGGTTTGGCGATCTTGCCGATTTGATCGCAGATAGCATCCGAGATTTTTTTGGCCATCGCGTCACTGGCTTCGAACCCGGGCTTGAGAGCGATATACAGGTCCGGCTCCTTGCCCTTGATTTCGTGGTTGACCGGAACGACGGCCGCTTCGGCCACTTCCGGCACCACCAGAGCGGCCGATTCGATCTCCTTGGTGCCCAGGCGGTGACCCGAGACGTTGATGACGTCGTCGATGCGCCCCAGGATTCGGACATAACCGTCTTCGGCCTCCACGGCCGCGTCGCCGGTCAGGTAGGGCCAATCGCGCCAATCCTTGCTGGCGGGATCCTTGCAGTAGCGGGCGAAATAGGTGTCCACAAAGCGCTGCCGGTCACCCCAGATGGTTTGAAACATCCCCGGCCAGGGGTTTTGAATGCAGATGTTGCCGGCTTTGCCGGCACCCCGGGGAACCACATTGCCTTCATCGTCGTAAGTGATGGGGTGAATGCCGGGCATGCCGGGGCCGGCGCTTCCCGGCTTCATTGGCATGATCGCCGGCAGGGTGCTGCACAGGAACCCGCCGGTTTCGGTCTGCCACCAGGTATCCACAATGATGGCCTCGCCTTTGCCGACGACCTGGTGGTACCATTTCCACACGGCGGGCTCGATGGGTTCACCCACGGTGGTCATGTGCTTGAAGTGGTAGTCGTACTTGGCCGGTTCGTCGGGTCCGATCTTGCGCAAGGCCCGAATGGCCGTGGGGGCGGTGTGGAAGATGTTCACGTCCAGGTCCTGAGCGATGCGCCAGGCGCGACCGGCGTCCGGGTATGTGGGAACCCCTTCGTAGATCACCGTTGAGGCGCCCAGCGCCAAGGGTCCATAGACGATGTAGGAGTGTCCGGTGATCCAACCGATGTCGGCCATGCACCAGTAGACGTCTTCCGGATGGATGTCCTGCACATATTTGGAGGTCCCGGCAACGTAGGCCAGATAGCCGCCGGTGCCGTGCTGGCAACCCTTGGGCTTGCCGGTGGTGCCGCTGGTGTACATGAGGAACAGCGGCTCTTCGGCGTTCATGCGTTCGGGTTCAACCCGGGCCCCGTAGTACGTTTTTAGCTGGTCATTGACGAAAACGTCGCGTCCGTCCACCATGGGGGTCTTGGCCGAATACTTGCCCGGGTAGCGCTGCCACACCAGGACCTTCTCGACCGCTTGGCCTGATTTGGCCGCCTGGGCAACCGCCACATCCGAATTTTGCTTATGATCCAGAAGCGTTCCACTGCGGTAGTAAGCGTCCATGGTGATCAGCACGCGGCTTCCCGAATCGACGATGCGGTCGGCACAGGCCGTGCCGCTGAAGCCGCCGAACACCTGGGAGTGAATCACCCCCAAACGGGCACAGGCCAGCATGGTGATGGGCAGCTCGGGCACCATGGGCATGTGCAGGGTCACCCGGTCACCGCGTTTGAGGCCGGCAAAGTCCCGCAGCAATGCGGCAAACTCGTTGACGCGCACATACAGTTCCCGGTAGGTGATATGTTCGTATTTGTCCTGCAGCGGTTCGGGAACGAAGTGAATGGCGGTCTTGTTCTTGTTTTTTTTGAGATGACGGTCGATGCAGTTGAAGCTGGCGTTGATTTTGCCGCCCTTGAACCATTTGTAACAGGGTGCATCGCTGGTATCGAGGATCTCGTCCCAGTACTGGTACCAGTCGAGCAGATCGGCATACTCTTTGAAACAGTTGGGAAAATTTTCCAGGCTGAAGCGCTCGTAGATGCTTTTGTCGGTCATGTTGGCCTGGGCGATGAACTCGGTGGACGGATAGTAGTACCCCTCCTCCTGCCAGTGAACCGCGATCTGAGCCTCTGAAGTTTCGACGACCTCTTTTTCTGCCATAAGTCACTCTCCTCCGATTAAAGTTGTCAGCTCCGTCGGACCGATAACCATCCGGCCTGCCGTTGACCCTTTCTGCCTAAGGAAACCGATGGTTGTAACGGAATTGGCGAATCCGCTGGGCGCACATCCCACACCAATGCGGGCTCATCCGGTTAGTTGGGTTAAAACGATCGGGAGTTGCGGCTTTACGCCGCTCACGGTATTGCGGGCGAAGTGACTGGCTAAGGATCGGTCGGTGGAGAGCGAAAATGTTGAACGAGGCTCGTCTCCGGTCATCCGAACGCGCATGCCTGCCGGGCAGTGGCTTTTCTATGGCGACGTAATCCAAACCAATTCTCAGTTCGATGGAGGATTAGTGGTGCTGAACGGTCGTTGGGTCCATCCTATTTTTTGGGAAAAGGCGTCAGATAATTTTGGGGCCGCACACCGGCTGGTCGACGCATACGCGTTTGCTGGTTGAAGCCCCAGACTATCTTCGGGCCAATTAATGAATTTTATTCACAAGATGCCTATTGATAATTTTTTGCAGGAACATTGTCAAGCGATTTTTTTGGGACCGCCGGCGACGATAAACTCACTCGGGCAGCAAGTCGGGGTGCTCGATCAGTTTTTGCAGGTCGGACTGCAGGGCTTGCAACTGTCGACGGGAGCTGACTGTCAGGGTCAGACGATAGGATGATCCTTCAAAAAACGGCGGGGGCTGGAGTCGCAGGCGCGGGTTGAGGTGCAGGGATTGGAGCGCCTGGTCATAATCCGCCTCGGCTTTACTCAATTGCGGGTAGCGCTTTCTTTTGAGCATCCGCCGCAGGGCCTGCACTTTTTGTGGCACCGAACCACCCGTGTCACCCATATGCGCGGCGATGTCGTTGCCCGCAATCAGGGTGGCGACGCCGATCTCATCGCGCAGGGCGATCTCCGAAATCAAGGTCAGCAGCTCGCGTTGCAGATTCAGGTTGGTGCTGAGCCTGCGCAAGAGCGAGCACAGCGCAGCGCCATCCGCTGTTTCGTACTGGTTGATCCTCAGGGCCACCGGAAGGGCGACACTGCCCTCGAGGACGGCCGCTTGCAAGTCTTGCGGCATGCCGGCTAGCGGCGTGATCCGGTCCATGGCCGTGCGGCTGTCGGGCAACCCGACCGACGCGGCCAGTGGACCCCAGGATTCTATTGTCGGGTCGCTGAACCGTCGGATCAACGCATAGGCACGGGATTGTTCGACCAGGTTGAGGGGCCGTTGAAAGGCGTTGTCTGAAATGGCGATGCGGACGCACGCCATGGGGGGGGTGTCCGCGGGCAAGATGCGCGCCGGGAAACTGGCCAAATTCAGGGCTTGACAGGCTGCGATCCGGCGGAACCCGCTGACCACCCGATAGGGGCCATCGGCGTGCCCGATGACCACCGGCGGCTGCAACAGCCCGACCTCGGCAATGGAGCGCACCAGGTCGGCCGTATCCGAGCGGGTAGTAATTTTATAAGTGATGTCGGTTAGTTGTGTTTTTTGCGCTGCAACACCAGCGGTCTCAAAGTCCATGACGATGGCCGCACAGCAGCTCCAATGCCTCCACATATTTGGACCGGGTGTTGTCGATGATCTGCTGGGGCAGCGTGGGTCCAGGGGGGGTCTGATCCCAATCCAGCCCCGACAGGTAATCGCGCAGATACTGTTTGTCAAAGCTCTTCTGGGGTCCACCCGGGGCATAGTCGGCCTTGGGCCAAAAACGCGATGAGTCCGGGGTGAGGACCTCATCGATCAGGATCAGGTCGTTTCCCAGCTGACCAAATTCAAACTTGGTGTCAGCAATCAGAATCCCCTTTTCAGCGGCGATACGGGCGCCTTTGTCATAAAGGGCCAGAGACAGATCGCGGGCTTTTTCCGCCTGCGCTGCACCGATGCGTGCGACCATCTCGTCAAATGAGATGTTGATGTCGTGCTGGCCCTGATCCGCTTTGGTGGACGGGGTGAAGATCGGTTCCGGCAGCCGGTCGGACTCGACCAGCCCGTCGGGAAGGCGGATGCCGCAAACGGTACCGGACTTCTGGTAGGATTTCCAACCGGACCCGGTGATGTAACCGCGCACCACGCACTCCACGGGCAAAGGCCGGGCCTTTTTGACCAGGATGCTGCGGCCCTGCAAGTCGGACGCATAGGGTCGGCACGATTCGGGATAGCGCGCAAAATCGGCGGTAATGACGTGGTTGTCGACCAGTGCAGCCATGATATCAAACCAAAAAAGGGAAATTTGGGTCAGCACCACGCCCTTGTGCGGTATGGGGTCGGGCATGACGACATCAAAGGCGGACATGCGGTCCGTCGCCACCATCACAAAGGCATCGCCCAGGTCGTACATATCCCGGACCTTGCCGCGTTGGTGCAGTTTCAGGGAGGGGAAATCAGTTTCTCGAACCACACGGGTCATGTCAAGCGCTCCTTATACAGGCTGAATCACGGTTGCTTTTTAGGTTAGTGTCCATCCATAAACGGTTATTTGGCCCGATATCGGCGTTAACCTTAAAATTTTATCCTCACCGCCCGGGATCACGGTGCGGCGGAAATGGCGTTGAAGGCATCGATGTATCGCCGCAGGGTTTCCAGTGCCGGCGCTTCAACGGCCAGGAACTCAATCCCCGATTGGAATCGGCCGGTTTCCGTGCCACGGGTGAAGACAACTTTTCCACGGATGGAGACCATATCTTCTTTGAGGCCCACGACCACATCCACCCGATCCTTCTCACCGAAGGCCACGTGGGTCTCGAGCAGGATACCCGACTCGGAAACGTTGATTGTGCGTCCCATGCCTTGGGTCAACGCTTTGTCGTTTTCATCCAGGTTGACATAGGTGAGCAGGTAGATGGACTCGACTCGTGAATGTTTTCTTTTTTCGTTCATGGGAATTCACCTTGTATCCCAGTGCTGATGGTTATCGATGACGGACCGGGGTGATCATTCGCCTTGGCGCGGGTTCACATCTCTACGGGAGTCGACGGTTTGGAAGCCAGAGAACTGCAGAGCCGCTCCGTGGTTGCAGATACGCAAGCGGCCATATTGTCCACAATATTTTTAAAGGTCGTCGAAAGCCGATGGTACTCCTTTAGGTAGGGCGCGATTTCGACTTTGGAGACCTGGATGTTTCCCGACGCGTAAACGCCCGCCCCCTCCGGCTCCTGTCCCAGATGCAGGAAAGGAACGTCGCCGAAAAAGTCGCCTTTGTTCAATTGACACAATACGACGGGCCCCGTCTCCAGTTTTCGCACCACCGAGGCCTGACCCTGCTTGACCAGATAGAGCTGCTTGATCTCAGCGACTCCCTGGTGGAGGAGAATTTTTTGGTCTTTTAGATGCGCGCAATCGGAAACGATTCCCGCATGGCCCGTCGCGGCCCGATCGCTCAACTGTTTGAGGCGTTTGTCGAGGCTGGTTAAAAAGGCCCGAAATTCCAGCGACAATGCCGAATATTCCTGGGCCAGGCGCTGGGAATCCAGAACACCGAGTTGGACATTGCCCACGGCAACCGCAGTGGCCGTGCGGATGTGCCCCTGCATCAGAAAAGATGCCATGCTGCCGATAAATGAGCCGTCGCCGATGCGGATGATGGGCACGGTTCCCGTGGCCACCTCTTTGACAATATCGACCACCCCTTCCAATATCACCCACAACCAGCTGCCGTGTTTGCCCTCTTCCACGATATGTTCGCCGTCAAAGAAATCCTCCTCATCGACCACGTACATGTAATCGACCAGCGGGCCTTTGACGATGTCTTTTTGAGACGACGACATTTTTTTCATTTTGGCAACCTGGTCTACAGCTGAAACCGGACCGACTCTCCGGGTATGGCCGTCATCCAAAAGCTTCATGCCTTCCAAAATTATGCCCATGCGGCTTTTGGAGATGCACGTTTCGGCCGACACCGCTTCACGGTTAAACTCAAAGAATCCGTCGACCCAACCGAAAAGGGAGTAAAGCGCATCCAGTTCGACCCGCTTCCCATTTTGGGCATTGACCGGGTTGCCTTCGACAAAGTAGACGAATGCCGGTTCCGGTGCGAAGCGGCTGATCAGACGAAGCACACCCGTCGAGCCGCTGGAACCCAGAAGCTGGATCAGGTCTCCCAGCGGCAGGAAGCCCAGGCTTCCCGAAAGCACCGCACGCTCACGCATCGGCAGGACCCGCCCCTACTTTGCCCACTTGAATTCTCTTTGCAACGATTTCAGGGTTTCAACCAAACACCCCTTCAGCGTCACCCCCACCCCGGTGCCTTTCACGGCGCTGGCCGAGAAGGCGGGCACCTTGAGTTGACGATTCAGGTCCCGATCCATCTGCTCGATGGGCATGAGGGGAATACCCTCATCGGCAAGGTCTCTTTTGTTGTATTGGATGACCAGGGGCACTTTGAAAATGCTTTTGCCGTACTCTTTCAGGTTGGTCTGAAGGTCCTTGAGTGAGATCATGTTCTTCTCGCGGCGAACCTCCAGCGAGTCCGCCACAAAGACGATTCCGTCGACCCCCCGCAAAACCAGCTTGCGGGTTGAGCTGTATTTGACCTGGCCCGGCACGGTATAGAGCTGCACCCGGACATCGCAGCCCTTGATCTTGCCCAATCCCATGGGTAGAAAATCGAAAAATAGGGTGCGATCCCCCTCGGTGTTGATCGAGACCATCTCCCCGGTCACTTGTTTCTTGTAGGACTTGAAGACGTATTCAAGGTTGGTTGTCTTGCCGCACCGTCCCGGGCCATAGTAGACGATTTTACACTCGATTTCCCGCTTCTTCAGGTTGAAAATGGCCATAACATCAATCCTCAGCAGATGGTGTACCGAAAACCCGCGCACCGGGTTGCGCCGCACCACGGTATCCACCGTCCTGCAGCGCCGCAAGCATCACCGCTCACATATTTTTGATTTTTAAATCCAGGCAAAAATCGCCCTGCTTCGGTCCGGTGGTGATTTGGGTTTTATTGGCGACGACAGCCGTTCCTTGAAACATGGCGATCGGCGAGTAAAACTGGACATTTTCGAGCCGGTCGCCATTTTTAAAGTCCTCGATCAGGGCCTTCTCGTTTTTGGAAATGATCAGGCTCAACAGCTCGCCGGACTGGAAATTGACATCGAACTCGACCATTTTCCCCTTTTGGGGGCCGCTGGCAACGGTAATGCCGATGGAGGTGATATCCAGGATCTCCTCTTCGGCCGGCGGCAGGCTGAATTCAATGCCGCCGTTATCCTGCGCGGCCGATTTTTCAGCCTTGTCGGTCACGGGAACCGGCAGCGGGTGGTCGATGCCCTTGTTTTCCAGGATCGTCTGCAGATACGTCCGGACAACCTCCAGTTGACTGACGGTGAAGAGATCTGCGGCGAACCAGCGATGATACTGGTCGATGGCGTCCTCTACACTGGCGACGGCGAGCTTGCAGCGCAGAATGTTCTTGCCTGCCTCCACCCGGAACCGCTCGTCCGGCAGCAATGCTTCCAATTCGACCACGGCCCGTTCGAACTGACCGAACTTGGCAAGCACAATCGCCTTTTGCAGGTCGTTCTCACCGAACAGGTTTTTGATCAGATTCTGACCTTTTGCGGACAATTCGGGAGACGAGGGGCCGATATTCACCTTATCGGCCTTTTTTTCAAGGGATTGAATCTTTTCCGCGATGGCCTTGAGGAGCCCGGCCTTGTTTTTGAGCCGGTCGATCTTGTGGATCATGGCCGAGGCCACGTGGTATTTATCTTTGGCTTCGGCGAACAGCCCTTGGGAGCGATACAGCTCCGCTTCACTCAGCAGGGCTTTGATTTGCTGATTGATGTCCATTCCCGATCCTGTTTTTTGAGGCTGACGGTAGGGCATGATTCTCAATGAAGCTAAGGCATTGCCACATCGGCCACTCTATCCTGTTTGCCCGTTTATTGTCAACATTGGAGAACCAACTTATTTCGACCCGGGTTCGATCACGGTTGCGCATCGGTCGCGGTCATAAAAAGATCCCACAAACCGGTTGACATTGACCGGCGGTATGTTATCAAATTCAAGTTTCACTTTCATCCCCAAAAAAGAATCGATCCGTGGGCCCATGCTGATCTCGCAAGGCTCGCTTACCCCTTTATCAACCCATCAATCCCCGAGGAGCCTTTTATGGAAAAGAAAGTTACAGTTGTCGGTGCCGGCAACGTGGGCGCCACCGCTGCCCAGCGGCTGGCTGAAAAGGAGCTGTGTGATGTCGTTCTGGTGGACATTGTCGAAGGCGTCCCCCAAGGAAAGGCACTGGACCTGACCGAGGCCGCCCCCATCGAAAAGCACGACGCCAAACTCACCGGCACCAATGGTTATGAAGCCACCGCCGGCTCGGACATCGTGATCATCACCGCCGGCATCCCCCGCAAGCCCGGCATGAGCCGGGACGACCTGATCAGCACCAATGCCGGTATCATCAAGAACGTTACCCGCCAAGTCGTCGCCCATTCTCCGGACACCATTCTGATTATTGTCAGCAATCCGTTGGATGCCATGTGCCACGTGGCCTTCGAGGAATCCGGGTTGCCCAAACAGCGCGTGCTCGGCATGGCCGGCGTGCTGGATTCAGCGCGGTTCCGGGCCTTTATCGCCATGGAGCTGAATGTCTCGGTGGAAAATACCCACGCCTTCGTGCTGGGCGGGCATGGAGACACCATGGTACCCCTGCCCCGCTACTCGACCGTGGCCGGCATCCCTATCACCGAACTGATGACGCAGGAGCGTATCGATGCGCTGGTGACCCGCACCGCCAACGGTGGTGCAGAAATCGTCAGCCTCCTCAAGACCGGCAGCGCCTATTACGCACCGGCGTCGGCCGCGGTTGAAATGGCCGAGGCCATCTTGAAGGACAAGAAAAAAGTGCTGCCCTGTGCGGCCTATCTTCAGGGCGAATATGGCATTAACGACCTGTTTATCGGTGTCCCGGTCAAACTGGGCAAAAGCGGCATCGAGCAGGTGATCGAGATCACCCTGACCGAAAGCGAAAAAGCCGCGCTGATGAAATCGGCCGCCGCCGTCCAGGCCTTGAAGGACGACCTGGCCAAATTGGGCTAGTGTCGATCCATAACTGACCAATCTGCCCAGTACCGGCGTGGCACGAAAAATTTTATCCTCGCACGATCAACCCCATGCCTGCGCTGAAATTTTTCGTGCGCCTTGATCGCGACCGAAGTTGCCTATCTCCGGACGGACACTAGACCAACGCCTGTTTAATGGCTTTGGCCAACGAAGAATGGATTCCGGGCAGTGCGCTGATCTCCTCGACGGTGGCTGCCCGGATGGCTTCAATACCTCCGAAATGCTTCATCAGCAGGGCTTTGCGCTTGGTTCCCACCCCTGCAACCCCGTCCAGCGCCGATTGCACCATCCCGCGCCTGCGTTGATTGCGCTGAAACCCCAGGGCAACTCGGTGCGCTTCGTCCCGAATCTGTTGCAACAGCAGCAACCAGCGGCGATCCGAACCCACCTGGACCGGATTGGCGCGATGGGGCAGATAGATCTTGTCCTCACTGGGCGCGCTGAGGGGATTTTTTTTGGCAATGCCCGCGACGGCAAAACGGCCCCTGAGCCCCAGCTGGCCCAACACGGCCAGGGCGATGTTGAGCTGCCCTTTCCCGCCGTCGACCAGCAACAGGTCCGGTTCGGGAGCAGCAGGGGTGATCTTGCTGTAGCGTCGTCTCAAGACCTCAGCCATGCCGGCATAGTCGTCCGGGGAAGTGACCGTGCGCAGGTTGAAGCGCCGGTAAGCGGCTTTGTGGGGACGGCCGGCGACAAAAACCACCATGCCGGATACGGGGTGGGTGCCGGCCAGGTTGGAGTTGTCGAAACATTCGATGCGCATGGGTATGCGCGCCAGGTTAAGCCGCTGTTGCAGCACCTCGAGAACAACCGTCTCCCGGGTCGCCTGCTCCAGCCGTTCGCGCAGGGTGTTGCGGGCGTTGTTCTCTGCCATCTCGAGGAGCCGTCGCTTTTCTGCCCGCTGGGGCCGGCGGATCCTTACCCGGCGCCGGTGCCCTTCGGAAAGGGCCTCCTCCAACAGCGCTGCGTTTTCGGGCAGTTCCGGAACCAGCACCTCAACCGGACGATCGTGAAGCTGGCCGTAATACTGCCCTAAAAACTGCGCCAGCCACTCCCCCCTTTCGGGCATGGCATGCTCGAATTCAAAGTGACGCACGCCCTGCAGAAAACCGCGGCGCAGGGTCATTACGGTCACCAGCTGCAAGTCGCCGCAGCCGCTGATGCCGATCACATCGCGATCGAGAAAATCGCTGGAAACGGTCACCTGACGTTCCAGGGTCTTTTCCAGAGCCACCATCCGGTCCCTGAGCGCCGCCGCCGTTTCATAATCCTGCCGTTCGGAGGCCCTGAGCATATGGCGGCGGATCCGCCTGATCAACTCGGGGGTGCGGCCCCTCAAGAACAGGATCACCTCTTTGACGATCCGATGATACTCTTTCGGGTCAACCTTCAGGCAGCAGGGCGCCAAGCACTGGCCCATCTGATGGTGAATGCAGGGCCGGGACCGCTGGCCCATGCTGCGATCGCTGCATTTTCGCAGCGGGAAGGTCTTGTTGATCAGCTTAACCGTCTGCCGCACGGCTTGGGCCGATGAAAAGGGCCCGAAATAGCGTGCCCCGGTGGGCGGCGTCTGGCGAACCACTTCGATTTTGGGGTAGGTTGCCTGGGTGTTGATGCGAATCGATGGGTAGCGCTTATCGTCCTTGAGCACCACGTTGTAGCGTGGCCGGTATCGTTTGATCAGGTTGGACTCGAGTATCAGGGCTTCCTTCTCCGAAGCCGTAACCACGGTTTCGATGCCGGCCACCCGGGAAACCATCAGGGCGGTCTTTGAAGCCGGGCCAAGCTGTCGCTGGAAGTAGGAGGCCACCCGTTTCTGCAGGTTGATGGCCTTGCCCACATAGATGATCCGCCCCTGGTCGTCTTTCATCAGGTAAACGCCGGGGCCTTCGGAAAGGGTGCTGATAATCCGGCTCACACTGCCGGGCGAATCGATTCGATCAGGGGGACGGTGCATGCGGTTCACCAATGACGACTCAACTGACGGGAAGGGGGCTACGACTCAAAGAGCAGCCGCTTGCGCAATACCTTGATCCGGTCGCGGATCCGGGCGGCCTTCTCAAAAGCCAGCTCCTTGGCCGCTGTTTGCATTTTTCTTTCCAGGACCGCTAGGGTCGATGCGAGGTTATCGGCCGAACCCCACCCCGCCGGGTCTTCGGCCACCTGGGCCGGCTGCTGGCTGGGCGCAGCCGCATAGGCCATGCTGAAGATGTCGGTGATGGTTTTATGGATGCTGCGCGGGGTGATGTGGTGGGTCTGGTTGTACTGTTGCTGGATGGCGCGTCGGCGATCGGTCTCCTCGATGGCCCGCTGCATGGAAGCGGTCACCCGTTCGGCATACAGGATCACGCTGCCGTTGATGTTGCGTGCGGCACGGCCGAAGGTTTGAATCAATGAGCGCGCCGACCGCAAAAAACCCTCCTTGTCCGCATCCAAAATGGCGACCAGGGACACCTCGGGAATATCCAGCCCCTCCCGCAGCAGGTTGATGCCGATCAGGGCGTCGAACTTGCCCACCCGCAAATCCCGGATGATGTCCATGCGCTCCATGGTGGAGATGTCGGAGTGGAGGTAGCGTACGGCCAGACCCAGATCGGAATAGTACTCGCTGAGGTCTTCGGCCATGCGCTTGGTCAGGGTGGTGACCAGGATGCGCTCCCCGCGCTGTTGCCGCTGTCGGATTTCCGCGTAGAGGTCGTCCACCTGGTTGCGGGCGTCTTTGACCTGAACCAGCGGATCGACCAGACCGGTGGGCCGGACGATCTGCTCCACCACCTGGCCGGTGGATGCGCTCAACTCGTATTCGGCCGGGGTTGCCGACACGTAGACGATTCTACGGATGCGTCGGGACCACTCTTCAAATTTCAGCGGACGGTTGTCCAGGGCGGAAGGCAGCCGGAATCCGTAATTGACCAGGGTCTGCTTGCGGGAGCGATCGCCTTTGTACATGGCCCGAATCTGGGGAAGGGCGATGTGGCTTTCATCCACGAAAATAAGAAAATCATCGGGGAAATAGTCCAGCAGTGTCGGCGGTGGTTGACCGGCGGCGCGCCCGGTCAGGTGCCGTGAATAGTTCTCGATGCCGCTGCAATAGCCCAGTTCCTGAATCATTTCCAGATCGAAACGGGTGCGCTCTTCAATCCGCTGGGCCTCGACGAGTTGGTTGGCGCTGCGAAAAAAATCGACCTGCGCTTTCAATTCCTGGAGAATGGCGCGGGTGGCTCGCTGGAGGGTCGATTTGGGGGTCACGTAATGGCTGGCCGGAAAGAGGGTGACCTGGTCCGGCCGTTGTTGGGCGGTCCCCGTAACCGGATCGAAGGCAACGATCGATTCGATCTCGTCGCCAAAGAAATCGATGCGCACCGCCGTCTCTTCTTCATAGGCCGGAAAGATCTCCACCCGATCCCCCCGCACCCGAAAGATGCCACGGTAAAAATCCACATCGTTGCGCTGGTAGTGAATGGACACCAGCTGGTAAAGCAGCCGCTCCCGGGAGAGCACCATGCCGGTGGAAAGGTCGATGCGCAAGGCCAGGTAATCCTCCGGTGCACC
>JAWOIA010000258.1:0-8261 GCA_046484885.1 Desulfosarcina sp.
TGGTTGTCCCGGGGGTGCAACCCGATGGTGGGCTCGTCCAGGATGTAGGTGATGCCAGTGAGGTTGGAGCCCAGCTGGGCTCCAACCTCACTGGCATCACCTACATCCTGGACGAGCCCACCATCGGGTTGCACCCCCGGGACAACCACATTTTGGTGGACGCCCTGCGCGATCTGCGCGACCGGGGCAACACGATCGTGGTGGTGGAGCACGACGAGGAGACCATCCGGGCCGCCGACACCGTGGTGGACATGGGGCCGGGGGCTGGTGCCCAGGGCGGCGAGGTGGTGGCCATGGGCACCCTGGCCGATCTGCGCCGGGTGCCGGCCTCGGTCACCGGCGCGGTGTTCGACGGCGGACGGGCTTCCATTGACAGCCGCCTGCGCCCCTGCCGGCGGTCACCGGCCCTTACGATCATCGGCGCAACGGCCAACAACCTGCGCTGCATCGATGTGCGCATTCCCCTCAACCGCCTGGTGTGCGTCACCGGCGTCAGCGGCTCGGGCAAATCGAGTCTGGTCAAGGCCACTCTTTACCAGGGCCTCTCCCGCAAGCTGCGCCGGCGATCCCCGGGTCCGGAGACCTGCGCCGACATCCAGGGATGGGAACCATTGACCCGGGTGCTGGAGGTGGACCACAGCCCCATCGGGCGCACCCCCCGCTCGGTACCGGCCTCCTACGTGGGCTTTCTTACCGCCATTCGCACCCTGTTCGCCCGCCTTCCCGAAGCCCGTGCCCGGGGCTACGATGCCGCCCGGTTCTCGTTCAACGTGCAGAGCGGCCGCTGCTCGGCCTGCAAGGGCCAGGGGCGCCCCAAAGTAGAGATGGCCTTTCTGCCCGATGTCTATGTGCCCTGCGACGTGTGCGCCGGCGCGCGCTTCAACGCCGAAACCCTGGCTGTGCGCTACAAAGGCCGCACCATCGCCGATGTGCTGGCCATGACCTTTGCCGAAGCACTGCAGTTCTTCTCGGCCATCGGCCCCATTCGCCGCTCGGTGCAGTTCGTGTGCGACATCGGCCTGGGTTACCTCCAACTGGGCCAATCCAGTCCCACCCTGTCCGGCGGTGAAGCCCAGCGCATCAAGATTGCCCGCGAGATGGCCCAACCGGCCGCCGGCCACACGCTTTACATCCTGGACGAACCCACCACCGGTTTGCACCTGGCCGACGTGCAATTGCTGCTGGCCGTGCTCCAGAAGCTGGTGGATCAGGGCCACAGCGTGGTGACCATCGAACACAACCTGGAGATCGTCAAGGCTGCCGACTACATCATCGACCTGGGGCCCGAGGGCGGCGACGGCGGCGGCCAGGTGGTGGCGGTGGGATCGCCGCCGGAGATGCTGCGAAAAACCACGCGATCGCATACGGCGCTTTATCTGCGGCGCTATTTGGATGGGGGGTAGGGAATCCGATGCCACGGCCGGCCTTGCCGCAGGCAGTATTCAAGTGCAGCGGCCAGGTTGAGCGTTTCAAATTTTCAACACCGACACAAATACCTTTTAACACAATTGCGATGGCGGCGTCAGGGCAGAAACTCCCTGCCCCCGCCGCCCACCGTCCCGGTGTCTTCCATCTTCTTTTTATACTGCACGCCGAAACGGCGCATGCGGTTCCAAATGGTGACGCGGGTGACGCCCAGCAGCTCGGCCACCCGGGATTGGTTGCCGTTGGTCTCATCCAGGGCTTCGATCAGTTCGATGCGCTTGATCTCCTCCCGGTTGAAGGTCTTGCGGGGTGGCGCCGGTTGTTTCTCTCCGGCGCAGTAGATGCCGGGGGGCAGGTGGTGGGGTTGGATCATGGCATCCTGGCAGGTCACGAAGGCGTATTCGAAAGCGCTTTTGAGTTCGCGCACATTGCCCGGCCAGCCATGGCTCATCAGGCAGTCCATGGCTTTGTTGCTGATGCCGTTGATCGGCTTGCGGTTTTTCAGGCCGATCTTGTGGAAGAAGGCATCGGCTAACAGGGGGATGTCCGCTTTGCGCGCTCTAAGGGGGGGCAGGTGGATGGGGATGACGTTGATGCGGAAGAAGAGATCCTCCCGAAAGGTGCCCTGCTGAATCAACTCGGTCAGGTTGCGGTTGGTGGCAGTGATGATGCGCACATCCACGGGGACGGGGGTGGCATCTCCCACCCGCTCGATGATCTTCTCCTCCAGCACCCGGAGCAGCTTGACCTGGGTGGAAAGGGGCAGGTCGCCGATCTCATCCAGAAAGATGTCGCCGCCGTCGGCGCTTTCAAAGCGCCCCATGCGGCCGCGGTAGGCGCCCGTATAAGCCCCTTTGACGTGTCCGAACAGTTCGCTTTCCAGCAGCGATTCAGTGAAGGCGGCGCAATTGACCTTCACGAAAGGTTTGCCGCCCCGGTCGCCGCTTTCGTGGATGGCTTGGGCAGCGAGCTCCTTGCCCGTGCCGCTTTCGCCGAGAATGATCACCGGCGCATCAGACTGGGCCGCATTGGTGATCAGCTCGAACACCTGACGCATGGCCGGGCTGGAGCCGATGATGCCGCAGAAGCTGTCATCCGATCGCAATTGCCGTTCGTAGGCCGCCAGCTGGTTCTCTTTTTCGATCAATTCGGTGATGTCCGTGATGGTTTCCACTGCGCCCATGACGTCGCCGCTGTCATCGCGCAGCAGACAGGCGTTTTTCAGGGCATGGACCAGGGAGCCGTCCTTGCGCACAAAAACGCATTGGCGCGCCTTGACTTGCCCTCCCATGAAAAGCGAACACCAATGGTCGCCGTCTTGACGGCGAATATTGTCGCAGATATCGCAATTGAGCACGGTGCAGTCATTGCCGATCAGCTCGGAGCGGCTGTACCCGGTAATGCGCTCCAGCGCGTCATTGACGGAAACAATCAAACCACGCTCATCCACAATCATCAGACCATCACGGATTGTGTTGACCACGGTTTTCCAGTAGCGATCCAATTCATGTTCGATCATTAAAGGTTACCTGTTAAAGGTTAACACCTGTTAAGGACTCAGTTTTTAACACTTTAACACCGGTGCTGCAATGGCGCAAGGCAGCCATGCAGCAACGGTCTGTATATCTATAAGAAAACATTATGAATTTAAGTAATCGAAACGGTTCGCGGCACGTGGCATCCCCATTGCAGTTCTGGGAGAGCAAAGAAAAGGAGCGCTGTGAGCTTGAGTGACAAGGCAGATTACAGTCTCGATTTCAGAGGCGCCATAACATCCCTGGCCCTGCTCAAATTGACAAGGGTATTCAGGGAAATGGACTCCAACCAGACCCTGGAGGTCCTTGGTCTGGACTCGGATGCCCGGTTCGATCTGTTCCGGCTGCTGCCTGCCGTGGCCTACGAACTGATCGCACTGGATGAGCGCGACGACGCATCCATTCGGGTCTATTTACGAAAAACATGACAAGAGGAAAAAGGGGAGCCATGAGTTTTCAAAAACGACTGACATCTGGCGAATTTGTGGTTTTGGCGGAGATGAACACCCCCAAGGGTGTGGATATCTCTCAGCTGATGACCAATGCCCGCAGGATCAAGGGTCGGGTGGATGCCGCAGTTGTTCCGGACATGGACAACGGGGTCATGCGCATGAGTGCCCTGGCGGGTGGTGTTCTGATGCAGCAGCAGGGACTGGAAGCGATCATCCATCTTTATTGCCGTGATCGCAACCGCATGGCCCTGCAGGGTGACATTCTGGCCGCCCATGTGCTGGGCATCCAGAATCTGGTAGTGGCCCACAGCGAGGATATGGACAACGGTGACCATCGCGATGCCAAAACGGTGAACGACCTGGACGAGGTGGCGCTGCTGGAGGTGATCCGGTCGCTGCAAAATGGCACGGACATGGCCGGTTTCCAACTGGAGGGAACGCCTAGCTTTACCACCGGGTGCACCATAGCCTCTTTTGCCGATGACATGGAGATGACGGCCGAACTGGAACAGGCTCGTCGCAAAGTGGATGCCGGCGCGCAGTTTATCGTTACCCCGCCGGTTTTCGACGTGGACCGGTTTACCGTTTTTGCCACCGCAGCGGCCGGTCTGGGCGTTCCGATTCTTGCCACCATCTTTTTGATTAAATCGGTGGGAATCGCTCGCTACATGGCCCTGAACGAACCGGGCGCACATATCAGCGAGGCGCTGATCCGCCGCATCCGCAAAGCGCCGGACCGCGAAGCCGAGTGTCTGAGGATTGCCGGTGAGACCATCGCCGCCTTGAAGACCATCGTGGCTGGGGTAAAGATCGAAACCCACGGCTGGGAACATCGACTGGGAGCCATCCTCGACTATGCGGGACTGTAATCGGTCACTATATCGGCCGTTGTGAGCGGGCTGGCCTGCAGCATTTACCGGAACAACACCAAATAGCGAGTACGGGATCCATGACTGACTATACAGCAGAGGCACACACGACGGTTCTGGTCATCGGTGGCGGAGTCGGTGGCATCAAGGCCGCCATGGACCTGTCGGAAGCGCAAAAGGATGTGCTGCTCATCGACAAGGCCGCGGCCATCGGCGGCTTGATGACGCAACTGGACCGAACCTTTCCGACCAATAATTGCGATTTGTGCACCATTTCCCCTCAACTGTCGGCCGGAGCACGGCAGCGGCACATCGAGCTGATGCCCTTGACCCAGGTGACCGGCCTGGAAGGCGCGGCCGGGGACTTTACGGTTACCCTGACCAGCGCTCCGCGCCATATCGACCTGAACAAATGCACCGCCTGCGGCGACTGTCACACGCACTTTCCCGAATGCGTGCGCTTTTTTCCCGGGCTTGACCATCGGGCACCTACCTGTATGCGCTATCCCCAGGCTACACCCCAGGCGTTTTCCATCGACATGGCGGCCTGCAAGGATGTGGACGGCTTGGTCACGGTGTGCCCGGCCGGTGCCATTGTGGTCGATGACCAGGAAAAGGTGGCCACCCGCAGCGTCTCGGCCGTTATTGTGGCCGTGGGCGCCGATCTGTTCGATCCGGGCAAGTTGGACTATTTTGGCTACGGCCGCTATCCGGATGTGGTCACCGGCCTGGAATATGAGCGGATCATGTCGGCCTCCGGCCCCACCCTGGGCAACCTGGTGCGCCCTTCCGACGGCACGCCGCCCAAACGGGTGGCCTGGATCCAGTGCGCCGGGTCCCGAGGCATCAACCGCGAAGATGTCTCCTACTGTTCCAGCGTGTGCTGCATGGTTGCCCTCAAAGAGGCCATCGTGACCAAAGAGCGGTTTCAAAACGACATTGAAACCACCATTTTCTTCATGGATATGCGCACTTTCGGCAAGGATTACGAGGCCTATTACAAGCGCGCCCGAGAGCAGTACGGCATCCGGATGGTGCGCTGTCGCCCCCACACCATCGTCCCCGATTCTACGGGCCGGGAACTGCACATCGCTTATGCCACCGATGAGGCGTCGGGGCTGACCACCGAAACCTTCGACATGGTGGTGCTGTCCACCGGTTTTCGGCCGACAGCCCAGACGGCCGCGCTGGCCGGCATTTTAGGCATCGAACTCAACTCCCACCAGTTTGTTCAAAGCGGCAGCTTCGCACCGGTGACGACCAGCCGGCCGGGTGTCTATGTGTGCGGCGTGATCGAAGGGCCCAAAGATATTCCCGAGACCATGGTGCAGGCCAGTGCCGCCGCCTGCCTGGCATCCGGGCACGGGCCTCGGGTATCGGAGAGCGCAGAAGAGGACAATGGTTACCCGCCCGAACGGGATGTGATCGGCAAGCCGCCCCGTATAGGGGTGTTTGTGTGCGATTGCGGGCAGAATATCGGCGGAGCCATCGATGTGGATGCCGTGGTTCAGGAGGCGGGCAAATACCCCCATGTGGTGGTGTCCGAGAGGGTCGGCCATGGCTGCGGTCAGGACGCCCTGGCGCGCATGCAGCAGGTGATTCGGGAGCAAAGCCTGAATCGTGTGGTGGTCGGTGCTTGTTCGCCTCGCACCCACGAGGGTTTGTTTCAGGAAGCGGTTAGAAGGGCTGGATTGAACAAGTATCTGGTGGAGATCGCCAACATTCGGGATCAGAATGCCTGGGTGCATACCGGCGTCCGTGAGCTGGCCACCGCCAAGGCCAAGCAGTTGATCCGGATGGCCGCAGCAGGCGTGGCCCAGTCCGGGCCGTTGCGGGAGTACCAACTGCCCATGAACAAGGATGTGCTGGTGCTCGGAGGCGGCGTGGCCGGTATGAACACCGCCCTGGCAATGGCCGACCGGGGCTTGAAGGTGGTATTGGCCGAGCGGAACGGCCGCCTTGGGGGTCTTGCGGCCGTCATTCGCAAAAATCTCGAAGGCGACGATGTGCGGGGTTATGTGCAGCAATTGATAGCGCGGGTAAAGGCGCACGAGCAGATCGAAGTGATCACCAACGCCATTGTGGTGGATCATTCCGGTATGCCTGGAAAATTCCAGACCGGTTTCCAAATCGGCCCTCGTATGTACTACCGCCGGGTGGAACATGGCGCCGCGGTGCTGGCCACCGGTGCCCTGGCACACCGACCTGAGCAATACCTGCTTGGTCGTCACAAGGCGGTCATGACCCAGCTCGAACTGGACGACCTGCTGGAAACCCATCCCGAGCAAGCCCAAAAATGGGAATGCATGCTGATGATCCAGTGCGTGGGATCGCGCACTTCCGAAAATCCCAACTGTTCGCGCATCTGTTGCCAGAGCGCAATCAAAAACGCCCTGCGTTTGACCGAACGCAACCCGGATTTGCGCATCTTCGTGCTCTACCGCGATATGCGCACCTACGGTTTTGCCGAGGATGCTTACATCGAGGCCCGGCGGCGCGGCGTGATTTTCGTACGTTACGCGGCCGAGATGCCTCCCCAGGTGACGGCCGCTGGTGACCAGGTCAGCGTGTGTTTCGACGATCCCATCCTGGGACGCCGCATGGAGGTGACCGCTGATTGTCTTGGATTGAGCACCGGGTTGATTGCCGACGATGAAACCACTGAAGACGTGGCAGCCATTTTCCACTTGAATCGCACGCAAGACGGCCACTTTCTGGAAGACCACGTCAAATTAAAGCCGGTGGATATGTCTGTGCCGGGCTTCTTTGTGGCCGGGTGCGCCCATTCGCCGCGCACCATCCGCGAGAGTATCGCCCAGGCCCAGGCCGTGGCCGGTCGCGTGCAGGGCCTGCTGTCCCGGGATGTCATCAACCTCGGTGCCGCGGTGGCCCGGGTGGATCGCGATAAGTGTGCGACCTGCCTGGCCTGCGTGCGCGCCTGCCCCTACCACGTGCCCTTTATCAACGAAGACCGTTATTCGGAAATCGATCCTGCCAAGTGCCACGGCTGCGGTATCTGCGCAGCCGAGTGCCCGGCCAAGGCCATCCAGCTCGCCTGTTTCGAGGATGCGCCGATCATGGCCAAGCTGGAAGGATTGCTGGAAAGGATCGCCTGATGGAAACCTTCGAACCCGTTATCGTGGCTTTTTGCTGCCACTACTGCGCCTACACCGCCGCCGACATGGCGGGCACCATGCGCTTGAACTACCCGACCAATGTTAAAATCGTGCGGGTGCCGTGCAGCGGTAAGGTCGATACCATCCACATGATGAAGGCGCTGGAGATGGGTGCCGACGGCGTGTTGGTGGCCGGTTGCCTGGATGGAGACTGCCACTTCAAGAACGGCAATGTCAAAGCCGCCCGGCGCGTTACCTTGGTTCAGAAGTTGCTGGAAGAGATCGGCATCGAACCGGAGCGATTGTCCATGGTGACCATGTCCGCCGGCATGGGCAGTCGTTTTGCACGCATTGCCAATGAATTTACGGAACA
Source organism: Desulfosarcina sp. (assembly GCA_046484885.1). Classification (GTDB taxonomy): domain Bacteria; phylum Desulfobacterota; class Desulfobacteria; order Desulfobacterales; family Desulfosarcinaceae; genus Desulfosarcina. The sequence continues at coordinate 7,771 of JAWOIA010000258.1, forward strand.
GATTCGCCAGCTGGGACCCAATCCTGTCGGCGCCGCCCGCAAGGCGCGGACCGCTGCGGGAAAGGTCGCCCAGGCCAACTAAAGGAGAAGAAACGATTATGATAACAGCTGAACGGAAACCCCTGGCGGAGGTCATCGACTACATCGATGACTGTCGGCGCATTCTTCTGGTGGGGTGCAACGAGTGCGTGACGGTCTGCGCCGCCGGCGGACGCAAGGAGGTGGCCACGCTGGCCTCGGCCCTGCAGATGGACTTCATGAAGCGGGGCAAAACGGTGGAGATCCGGGAAATGACCCTGGAGCGGCAGTGCGAACCGGAATACGTGGAGCAGCTGGCGCCCTTTATCGACCAGGTTGACGCGGTGCTCTCCATGGCCTGCGGCTGCGGCGGGGCCAAGAGCAGGATCCGCAGCTCCCCAGCCCGCCAGTCGCGCAGCAACAGGCGCAAAGCCAGTCGCCAATGGGAAAGCTTAAGACTCATCCGCCACCAC
>JAWOIA010000260.1:0-3046 GCA_046484885.1 Desulfosarcina sp.
AGCACGCACAGGTCGGCGGCCACAATATTGACATTGCGATACGGCTCAGCATGTGCAAGCACCGCCTCGGCAATGCCGGGCTCGCAGCCATTGACATAGATGTGGGCAATGCGCAGCGCCGGAGCATCATAGACCATAATGCCGGCAAGCGCGGCCCCGGCAAGCCCTACGGCCACAGCCGCGATCATGCAGGCCGCGCGCGCGAGCCGGACGCACTGCGCCTTTCTTTTCATGCGCATTCTGTTGGGTATAGGGCAGCAGCAGCTCATCCAGGTCCAGACTGATCTGATTTAAAATTTTCAGATTCAAATCATCTCCTTTTAATGTCAGGTCGATGTCGGAACCGGGTTTATGATTGCCCTTGGCCCTGGACCCATAGATGATCGCCTCTTGAACCGCCCCATATTGCGCAAATATTCCGATGATTTTCTCAAGCGTTTCTTTTTCAAGTCCATAGGGCATAATCAATCAGGCTCTATCCGCTTCTTTTTTCAACCTGTCCAGGCGTGTTTCCAATTGTTGAAAAAGTGAAAAATAGTCGTTTTTCACAGCCTGGCATATTTCTTGTGCGGTCTCTCTGTTATACGTGTGCGAGGTTTTATTTCTACTGGCGAGCATATCCATCCAACGATGTCCATCATTGATCAGGTTCAATTGAAACGCTTTGCGTATCACGTCTCGTGAACCGAAAATATCGGTTTGCCCACGATACTCAAGAAAATCTTTTAAGGTGGTCCAGGCAAGTTCATACGTGTACTCAAATGCTTTGATGAGTCCCTGATCTTCGAGTTCCGACAATTCGCCTTTATCAATAAACTTTTTCAGTTGGCCAAGCGCTTTTTGATAATTGGAAAATCGTTGAATCCAACGAATGTCTTTGGTTTGATCAATCATGTCGGTAAGCAACCATAATTTGCACCTTGAGTTGATCGTTTCCCATTTTGGTACATTCAGGATGCAAAAGAATGAATGGGGGTTACGTGCGTTTCAGCCACCAAAGTAGCATCAACGCTCGGCCAGCAACGCGGCCACTTTTTCCTGCTCGTCGCGCTTCAGGTAGGGGTGCATGGGCAGACTAAAGATCCGCTGGGAGCAGTCTTCGCTGACGGGAAAAGCGCCGGGCTGGTAGCCCAAACCGGCAAAGGCCGCCTGGCGGTGCAGGGGTTTGGGGTAATAGACGGCCGTAGGGATGCCCTCATCCTTTAAGCGGGCCTGAAGCGCCGCTCGGGTCTGCATATCGGCAACAAGGATCGAATACTGGGCCCAGACCGAAAGATAGTCCGATGGTATCACCGGAGTTGCGATCGTTGCCCCGGCCGCTGCGCGAATCAGCCGGTTGTAATTGTCGGCCGCCTGGTTGCGCAGGCATACCTCCTCGGGAAAAATTTCGAACTTGGCCAGCAGAATGGCGGCCTGCAGCGTGTCCATACGGCCGTTGATGCCGATGCGCACATTGTCGTACTTGTTGCCACCCTGCCCGTGGACCCGCACCGAGCGCATCACCTCGGCCAGACGGTCATCATCGGTAAAGCACATGCCGCCGTCGCCGTAACAGCCCAGCGGCTTGGCCGGGAAGAACGAGGTGCAGGCGATGTCGGCCAATGAGCAGGCTTTGCGGTTCTGGTACTGCCCGCCAAAGGATTGGGCGGCGTCTTCGACGACAAACAAAGCGTGCTTTTTGGCAATGGCATTGATGGCGTCGTAGTCGGCCGGCAAACCGAACAGATCCACCGCGATGATGCCTTTGGGTTGAAGGTTGGCGCTCAAACCGGGTAAGGGATAGACTGACGAGTCGTTACTTTTTAGGGCAATAATGGCTGTTTCGAGCTGCCCGGGGTCGATGTTGAAGGTCCGGGGATCGACGTCGACAAACACCGGTGTCGCGCCCAGCAGGCTGATCACCTCGGCCGTGGCGATAAATGTAAAAGGGGTGGTGAAAACGGCGTCACCAGGCCCCACCCCATAGGCCATAAGGGCCAGCAGCAGCGCATCCGTTCCGGAAGCGCAGGAAACCGCATGGGTCGTGCCGACATAGTGGGCCAATTGGCTCTCGATGTCACCCACCTCCGGGCCCATGATGTATTGGCCGTGGTCCAGAACCGTGCCGATGTTTTTTTCCAGCCGCTCGCGAATACGCTCCTGCTGGGCTGCCAAGTCAATAAAGTTCATAGATCTCCTGGTTGTGATTGCGCGTTCAATTTACGGATACGGTCTCGAGCATCTGCCTCAAGGCGACGCGCCAGTGAAGGGGTTCGAGGCCCAGATCGCGCCATGAGGCCTGGCAGTCGAGCAGGCTGTAGGCCGGCCGCTGGGCGGCGGTCGGGTAGGCTTCGCTGGGGATGGGACGGATGGGGATGGCCTGTTTTAAATGACCGATCCGCATCGCCTCCTCCTGAATGGCCACGGCGAAATCGTACCAGCTGGCCGCCCCCGCGTCGCACCAGTGGTAGATGCCCTTTAAGCGCGGCTTTTGCACCATGGACCAGATGGCCCGCGCCAAAGTCATGGCCCAGGTGGGGGCACCGACCTGATCGACCACCACCTGGACCCCGTCCCGCTCGCGCATCAGGCGCAGCATGGTCAAAACGAAATTGCTGCCGTAGGAGCTATACAGCCACGCGGTTCTGACGATCACCGGGTCATCGATCAGGTTCAGGATATGGACCTCACCTTCGCGCTTCGATCGGCCGTACACGCCGATGGGACGGCAGGGCGGCTGGGGGGGATAGGGTCTGCAGGCGGTGCCGTCGAAAACATAATCGGTTGAGACATGAATCAGACGCACGCCCCGCTTTTTGACCGCCAAGGCAAGGTTCTTGGCCCCGGTGGCGTTGACGGCAAATGCCGCCGCCATTGCTTCTTCAGCCCGGTCCACGGCTGTGTAAGCCGCAGCGTTGATCACCACATCAGGCTGCTCGGCGGCGACCAGCGCATCGACTGCCTCGCCGTGGGTGATGTCGCACTCGGGCAGATCCACGGCTTCCCAGTCGACCGCTGCGGGAGCCGTCTGCACCAGGGTGGTTCCCAGCTGGCCTTTGGCGCCGAC
>JAWOIA010000015.1:0-14670 GCA_046484885.1 Desulfosarcina sp.
TCAAGGAGGATGCATGCAAAAACAGATTGTATTTAGCGCCAAGGCACCTGAACCGGGGCCCTATTCCCAGGCTGTCAAATACGGCAGCCTGGTTTTCGTTTCCGGACAAACCTCGGATGACCCGGTGAGCCATGAACCGATTAAAGACTCGGTCGCTTCCCAAACCGAGCGGATCCTCACCCATATCCAGTATATTTTGGAGGCCGCCGGATCTGGACTGGACAAGGTGCTCAAAGTCAATGTTTATCTGTCCGAATGGGAACACAAGTCTGAGATGAATCGGATTTACCGTAAATTTTTTCCGCACGACCCGCCAGCACGCATTGCGATGGCCGTCAAAGGACTGGATGCCGGTTTGGATGTCGAGATTGATTGTATCGCGGGCTGTTGAACCTTCTTTAGCAAGGGAAACCCATAACCCGCACTCTGTGCCAAACGATGCCGGAGCACCTTTTCCGGGGTGCTCAGAAAGCCGCCCATGCCCAAAAAATCGATTTTTCCCCAACCTGAGTACGACCGCAGAATTCGAAGCGTTAAAGCGGCGATGGACCGCAGCGGTATGGAGCTGCTCCTGCTGGTTGACCCGGCCAACATGAACTACCTGACCGGCTACGATGGTTGGTCCTTTTATGTACACCAGGGGGTAATCGTCTCCCTGAGTGCCGACCACCCGATCTGGTTCGGCCGGCAGCAGGACGTCAATGGCGCCCGGCTGACCACCTGGCTGCCCGACGAATGTATCCACGGTTACCCGGACGAGTACGTCCAATCACGCTACACCCATACCATGCGCTATGTGGCCCGGCTGCTGCGTGATCTGGGCCTGGCAGACAAACGTCTGGGCCTGGAAATGGACGCCTACTGGTTCAGCGCCCGGATGTACCTCACCCTGCAAGAAGAACTGCCCCGGGCCACCCTGATGGACGCGACCAACCTGGTCAACTGGATTAAGACCGTTAAATCGGACTTGGAAATTACCGTGATGCGTCAAGCGGCACGAATCTGTGAAATGGCCATGCAGACCGCCATCGACGCGATTGCCCCGGGAGTCTGGGAAAAGGATGTGGCGGCCATGGTTGCGGCCGCGCAGATTGCCGGCACCCCGGAATTCGGCGGCGCACCGCCGGCCATTTTTCCCATCATGCCCTCGGGAGAACGGACCGCAACCGCCCATCTGACCTATGAGCCGGATCGTCGCTACCGGCGCGGTGACGTGGTGCTGCTGGAACTGTGCGGCGCCCGGCATCGTTACCACGTGCCGCTTTCCCGCACGGTTTTCCTCGGGGATCCACCCGATGACCTTCTCAAAACCGCCGATGGTGTCGTAACCGGCTTGCAGAAGACACTGCGATTTGTCGCTCCGGGTGTGACCGCCGAAGAGGTGGAGGCCCGCTGGCGGGAGGCCATTGCGCACACCGGTGTGGTCAAACCTTCCCGGGTCGGCTATTCGTTTGGGTTGAACTACGTACCGGACTGGGGCGAGCACACGCTGAGCCTGCGCCCCGGTGATAAAACAGTCCTGGAACCGAACATGACCATCCACTTCATGCCGGGCATCTGGCTGGACAGTTACGGCTTTGAATGCAGTGAGCCGGTTCTGATCACGGCTGGCGGATGTGAGAAATTCACAGAATTTGCGCAGCTGCTGTTTGTCAAACACTGAACGATATGCCTGTGATTAAATTTTTCGCATGCCCTGATCACGACCAAAATGCCTAGTTTCTGAATGGAAAAATAGTAGCGCCTACCTCCATCACCCCCGCTTGTGGTCTGCTGGAGCATTGACAGACAACACCAATCCGCTTATACTCGGCCGCGGCGAAAGCAAGTTCTATCCATATCAGTCCGTTCGGAAACGATGGATCGGGTTCGCGATCCTGGCATGCCAACAACCCCCGTCATATCTTGGATGCTCCGGGGAACCAATTTTGCGCACCACACACCAATCGCATCAAGTAATTGTTACAGAGTCGGCACCTTTTCGGTCGACCGGGCGCCCCGAACCGTTTCGGCCGGGGCAATGAACGTCAAATAACGAACCAAGAGGAGGATGCATATGAAAAAAATCGTGGCGTTGTGTTTGGCCTGCATGCTGCTGTTAAGCGGTATGGCTCTGGCGGAGATGAAAACCCTACGCCTGTCATTGGCTTCCGACCCAGAAACCCTGGATATCCAACAACAGTTGTCCGGCAACATGCTGGAGTTTTCCCACTGGGTGTTCGATCCGCTGGTTCGTTACGCCCAGGACATGTCTTTCGAACCTCGCCTGGCCCATAGCTGGGAGCAGATCGATGGTCAAACCTTGCGCTTCCATCTGGTTAAAGGGGTTACGTTCCATAGCGGCAACCCCTTCACGGCCAAAGATGTCCTCTTTACGGTGGAGCGCATGAAGCAGAGTGTTGATTTCAAGGGGCTTTTCGAGGCCTTCGAGACACCGGTGATCGTGGACGATTACACCGTCGACATCAAGACCAACAAGCCCTACTCTCTGGTTCTCAACATGGCCACCTACATTTTTCCTCTGGACAGTGTCTTTTACACCGGCACGGACAGCAAAGGCCAGCCCAAGGATGCGGTGGTCAAGGCCGGTTATTCCTTCGCCAACGAGACCCTGCCCAGCGGGACCGGCCCGTTCCGCTGCACCTTCCGCGAGCACGGCGTCCGAATGGTCATGGAACGCAACCCGGATTACTGGGATAAAAACTCCCCCGGCAATATCGGCAGCATTATACTGACCCCTATAAAAGAAGAGGCCACGCGGGTGGCAGCCCTTTTGTCGGGTGATGTGGATTTCATCTATCCGGTTCCACCTCAGGATTTCAACCGCATTGACAAGGACCCCAAGGTCGACCTGATCACCTACACCGGAGGCCGTATCATCACCGTGCAGATGAACCAGAAGCGTCTTGCTCCGCTGCGGGTCAAAAAAGTACGCCAGGCGATCAATTTGGCCACCAACAACGACGGCATCGCCGAAAAAATTATGCGGGGCACCGCCACACCGGCCGGGCAGCTCAGCCCCAAAGGATACCAGGGTTACAATGAAGCGCTGGTGCCGCAATTTGACCTGGCAAAGGCCCAGGCCCTGATGAAAGAGGCCGGCTACGAAAACGGCTTCGAAGCCAGCATGATCGCTCCCAACAACCGTTACGTCAACGACGAGAAGATCGCCGAGGCATTCGCGGCCATGCTGTCCAGAATCAACATCAAGATCAACCTCAAGACCATGCCCAAGGCTCAGTACTGGGATGAGTTTGACAAGCAGGTGGCTGATTTCCAGATGGTCGGCTGGCACTCCGACACCGAAGACTCGGGCAATTTTTATGAATTTCTGGCCATGTGCCCCAACCAGGAGACCGGATACGGCCAGTACAACTCAGGCAACTACTGCAACCCCGAAGTGGACCGGCTGACCCTGGCCTGCCAGACCGAAACCGACCTGAAGAAACGAACAGCCATGTTGCAGCAAATCGAAAAAATTCTGTACGACGACGCATTCTGTGTAACCTTTCACTGGCAGAACCACTCGTATGCCGTCCGCAAGGGCATCAATGTGCTGCCGATCGTCAACGTCATGAACTTCCCCTACATCGGCGATCTGGTCTGGAAATAGCGTAAACCAAAGGTTTTAGAGAACGGCCCGCGCGGCTGTTGGTGATGGTCTCCAACAGCCGCCGCCTTGTCAGTGGGGGGTAATCGACCCCTAACACTCTGGAAACGCTATGTTTGCATTCATCATCCGACGCATTGTCCAAGCCGTTCTAGTCATGGTCGTGATCGCCTTCATCGGGTTCTCGGTCCAGCACAGCATCGGCGACCCGGTACGCGATATGGTGGGCGAGCGAGTCTCACCGGCCGAACGTGAAGCTTTGCGTGAGCAAATGGGCCTTAACGATCCCGTGCTGATACAATTCAGCCGCTTCTGCTGGAAAGCTCTGCAGGGCGATCTGGGGATATCCTATTTTCACAAGAAGCCGGCCATGGAAGTGATCCTCTCCAAAGCCCCGGCAACCTTGGAACTGGTCTTCGGGTCCACGGTGATCATCCTCGTGTTTTGCTTTCCGGTGGGCATTTACACCGCCATCAAGCCACGCGCCTGGTTTTCGCGTTTCGTCATGGCCGTCAGCACCATCGGCGTTGCGGTGCCTGTTTTCTTGACCGCCATCGTGCTGATCTATGTCTTTGGGGTCGAGTTGCAGTGGCTGCCCACCTACGGCCGCGGAGAAACCGTTAATCTGGGAGGCTGGGAAAGCGGATTGGTCACTGCCGATGGTCTGCTACATTTGATCCTGCCCAGCGTGGCGCTCTCTTCGATTATGCTGCCACTCTACATTCGTCTGATTCGTTCGGAGATGATGGAAGTACTCGAGACCGAATACATCAAATTCGCATGGGCCAAGGGGTTGAACCGCTATCGCGTATGGCTCCTGCACGCGTTCAAAAACACATTGCTGCCGGTGGTTACGGTCTTCGGGGTTGAGATCGGCATCCTCTTCGCCTTCACCCTTCTGACTGAAACGGTCTTTCAATGGCAGGGTATGGGTTTCATGTTTTTGGAGGCCGTAGAGCGCTCCGACACCGCTTTGTTGGTGGCCTATCTGGTGGTGGTGGGGGTGATGTTCGTGGTAATCAATACCGCGGTTGACATTTGCTATGGTTTTGTCAATCCCATGGTCCGCGTCACAGGAGCGCAATGAAGGCTTGGCAACGCTTTAAGAAATCCTATTTTCTATACAGTTTTCTGCGCGATCCGGTGGCGGCGATCAGCTTTGCGATCTTCTTTTTGCTGGTCTTGGTCAGCATTTTCGCCCCCCTGCTTGCACCTCACAATCCATACGACACCAGAACCATTGATGTGATGGACGCCGAAATGCCGCCTTCCTGGATTGAAGGTGGTGAAAAACGATTTTGGCTGGGCACCGACATCCAAGGCCGCGATCTTTACTCCACCATGCTCTACGGGTTGCGCACTTCGGTGGCCATCGGCATCGGCGCAGTGCTGTTCCAAGGCGTCCTGGGCATCGTGGTGGGCTTAACGGCCGGTTACGTGGGGGGCCGCGTGGATAATATTCTGATGCGCGTGGCCGATATTCAGTTTTCGATTCCGTACTTGATCGTGGCCATCATCACCAGCGCCATTTTTCAACTGACTTTCGGGGTTGGCCGCTTCGAACAAATGGCCATGCCGCTTTTAATCATCATCATTGGTATTTCGGAATGGCCCAAATACGCCCGCACGGTGCGCGCCTCGGTGCTAGGCGAAAAGAAAAAGGAGTACGTTGAGGCGGCTCGCGTGATTGGACTGAACCAGGCCCGGATCATGTATCGCCACATTTTGCCCAACACCATGACGCCGGTGCTGGTAATCTCCACTATCCAGGTGGCCCAGGCGGTGATGAGCGAGGCGGCCCTCTCTTTTCTGGGACTGGGCATGCCCGTTACCAAACCATCCCTGGGATCGCTGATCAAGGCCGGGTTCCAGTACGTTTTTTCGGGATCATGGTGGATTACCCTGTTCCCCGGCATCCTGCTGGTGACCTTCACGCTGGTGGTCATCCTCTTTGGCGACTGGCTGCGCGACGTTCTCAATCCCAAATTGTACAAAGGGTAGCCCATGGGGCATTTGCTGGAAATCAAGAACCTGGAAGTAAAATTCGCCCTGCGCTTTGGCGATCTGACCGCCATCGACGGCATCAGCTTCCACTTAGATAAAAAAGACAAACTGGGCATCGTGGGCGAGAGTGGTGCCGGAAAATCGGTCACCGGATTTGCCATTATCAACCTGCTCAGCAAACCGGGCTACATTGCCGGGGGCAGCATTCACTTTGAGGGGAAAGCGCTCAACCGACTGTCCGAAGAGCAGTTGCGCCAAATCCGCGGCAACCGCATCAGCATGATATTCCAGGACCCCATGATGACCCTCAACCCGGTGCTGACGATCGGCACCCAGATGATCGAAACCGTGTTGGCCCACCGCGCGGTCGGCAAGGCCGAAGCGCGCGCCTTGGCCATCGAAAAGCTCGCGAAGGTTTACATCCCCTCACCCGAAAAGCGGCTCGATCAGTATCCGCACGAAATGTCGGGAGGCATGCGCCAGCGCATCGTTATCGCCATCGCCCTGCTCACCAATCCAGCTCTGATCGTGGCCGATGAGCCTACCACCGCTTTGGACGTCACCATTCAGGCCGGCATCATGGAATTGCTCACCGAACTGTGCGACACCGAGGATATGGGGTTGATCCTGATCACCCACGACCTGGCAGTCGTCTCCCAGGTTACCGATCGCATCGCCGTAATGTACGCCGGCCGGATCATCGAAACCGGCGACACCGGCCGAATCGTCGGACACCCGCGGCATCCATACACGATCGGCCTGATCAACTCGCTGCCGGGTGGTCGCCAGGCCGGCAGCCGTCTGGAGCAGATTCCAGGTATGATGCCAAACCTGACCGCCATACCACCCGGCTGCGCTTTTCATCCGCGTTGTTTTCTGATGGTCCCGAAATGTGAAAAAGTGCGCCCCGAGCTGACATGCATCAACGGCGGCCGTCAATCAGTCGCCTGCCATCGCCTGGATCAGACCGCCAACCGGGCCCCTTTACGCAACTATCCGAGTGTCGCATGTTAAAGCAAACGCCTCTGCTCTCCGTCCGCAACCTGGTCAAGCATTTCGATATTTCCGGGAGCTTCCTGGATCAACTCACCTTTGAAAAAGGCCGGCTGCGACGCCGACGTACCACGGTAAAGGCCGTCAACGACGTCAGCTTCGACATCAAACAAGGCGAAACGCTCAGCGTAGTGGGCGAAAGCGGCTGCGGAAAATCGACCCTGTCTCGAACCGTCATCGGGCTCTACCCACCCAATAGGGGCCAGGTTGTCTACCGGGATCAACGCATCGACAACTTGACTGCCAGGCAGATGCTGCCGTTTCGGCGAAAAATGCAGATGATTTTCCAGGACCCCTACGCCTCCTTGAATCCCCGCATGACGGTGTCTCGCACCCTGGAGGAGCCGGTTGTTTTCCACAATCCTGACATGCGCGCTAGCGAGGTTGGACAAAAGGTGGCGGATGTGATGCAACAGGTAGGGGTCGATCCCAAATGGGCCGACCGCTACCCGCATGAATTTTCAGGCGGCCAGCGCCAGCGCATCAGCATCGCCCGGGCCCTGATGGTGGACCCGGAATTCGTGATCGCAGACGAACCCGTTTCAGCCCTGGACGTCTCGATTCAGGCCCAGATCCTCAACCTCCTCATGGACGCCCAATCGCAGCGCGGCCTGACCTACCTCTTCATTACCCACGACCTCTCGGTGGTCCGTCACATCAGCACTCGGGTAGCAGTAATGTATCTGGGATCCTTGTGCGAACTGGCGCCGGCGCCCGATATCTTCAGCAGACCACGCCATCCATATACCCAGGCCTTGCTCAGCGCTATTCCACGCCTGGGTCAACAACGCACCAAGCACATTCGCCTCAAGGGCGAGGTGCCCACGCCCATCCATCTTCCCAGCGGCTGTGTTTTTCACGGCCGCTGCGCCCATGCCGACGCACGCTGCATCGAGCAGATCCCCGGGGCGACCGCCTTGACCGCCGAAGCCCTGGTAGCCTGCCATCGGGTCGAAGAGGGCACCCTTTAATACGAAGTGGAAAATAGAATCGCATTATTTCATAACCGTTACTCCTTACCAGGGTGGTGTTCTTGGTCTTGACCGGGGTGGTTGTGGGAATAACTGTGCCGATGGGTGTGCGTGTGCCCATGAAGATGAGCGTGCATCACCCCGTCGTGTTCATGGGGATGCTCGTGAAGATGCCGGTGTGGATGGTTGTGCTCATGCCGGTGCTGCAAGGCCCGGATAGTCTCGCTGCAGCGCTGGCGGAACGTATAGGCCAGGCCGTTGAGATTGCCAAGCCTTGAATCTTTGAAAAATGCTGCGGTTGGAAGATCATGCAGGATGGATCCCTGGTGCATGACGACGGTACGACGGGTCAGTGCATTGACAAAAAACATGTCATGGCTGACCAGAAGCAAGGTGACATCCAGCTCACGCAAGACGGACAGCAGCAGCTCTTCCCCTTGTGGGTCGAGCCCGGCCGAGGGTTCGTCCAGGATCAGCAGCTTGGGAGACATGGCCAGCACACAGGCCAGGGCCAGGCGTTTGCGTTCGCCGCCGGACATGTGCAGCGGAACGCGCCTTTCGAACCCCTCCAGATGCACCCGGGAGAGAACCTCCTCGGTACGCGCGCGGATCTCGTTTTTGGCAGCGCCCAACTGCTTCAGGCCAAAGGCGATCTCTTCACCGACGCTGGGACAAAAGAGCTGGTCGGCGCTGTCCTGGAAAACCATGCCGATGTTGCGCCACAAATACTTGCGCAAGCGGCGGTTCACCGGCCGGCCCTCGAAAAGGTAAGCCCCGTCTCCTTGCTGCAAACCAAGCAGGCAAGCCAGCAACGTGGTCTTGCCGGCGCCGTTCTCGCCGACCAGGGCCAACCGCTCACCGACCGGAATGAAAAGATCAACCCCGGCCAGTGCATGGGTGCCGTCCGGATAACGAAAATCGTAGCTGCGCAGCTCGAGCATGGGCGGGCCCGTTGAAGATGCCGGTGGCACCGCAACGTGGCAGAGGTCTGCCGGCTCCGGGTTATCCACCGCATCGGTGACCGGCACCAGGCGGAAAGAGAAATCAAGACCATGCGACCGCAACTCGCTGCGTTGGGCAACGAGATCATTCATGGTGTAGTCGTGGGCAATTCGCCCGTTGTCCATGACCACGGCCCGGCGGCACAGCTGGTAAAGAAAAAGCAGATCGTGGCTGATGCAGACGAGTGTACCCTTAAAGTCCATGAGCAAATCGAGAAAAACCTGTTCCTGATGGGGATCCAGGTTGGTTGTGGGCTCGTCGAGGAGCAGCACCGCCGGCTGCATGGCCAACAGACCGGCAAGGGCGGCCCGTTTCTTCTGTCCGAAACTGAGGTGATGCGGTGCCTTGTATGCCTTGTCCGCCAGATGGACACGCTGCAAGGCCTGGTGCGCGGCTTGCCGGGCAAGCTGACGCGAGAGACCCTGATTGGAGGGGCCAAAAGCGACATCATCGATCAACGTATGACCGAAGAGCTGATCGTCGGGATCCTGGAACAGCAGCCCGATCGCCAGTCGGCTATTTTCGAGATGGCCGCCTTCGAGCGGCTGATCCTTAAAAAAGACATCTCCATCGTCGGGCAGCAGCAATCCGCACAGCTGTTTAAGCAAGGTGGTTTTTCCGGACCCATTTTGACCGACCAGGGCGATCCGGTCGCCGGGGGCAATCTCAAGGTCAATCCCACTTAAGGCCTGGGGACCATCCATATAGCAATAATTCAGACTGATCAGGCGAAACAGCGGGTTTATTACCTCGGGCGGCGGCAGGATAGATGTCAATTCGTGCATTGGCCCTCTCTCACCACAGCATGCGATCACAAAGGAGCAGGGCCAGCCCGACGGTCAACCACACGCCTGCCCCGACAAGGTCCATCGCACGCAGGCGTAATTCAGCCTGTTCCGGGAAGCGATTCCGGTAGCCACGGGCGCGCATAGCCTCGAAAACCCGCTCGGTGCGTTCAAAGCTGCGCACGAACAACATTCCCAGGAAATTGGCCACGGCCCGGATGGTGGTCATGTCGGTGCGTTTGCGGAAACCGCGGACCTGCATGCCGGCGGACATACGGCGGGCTTCGTGCTGAAAAACATTCAGATAACGGTAGCTGAGCAATACCATCTGGCCGGCCATCTCCGGCACCCCCAGCCGGGAAAGTCCCTGCAAGGTGACTGGCAGCGGAGCGGTGGAGAGCAACGGCTCCATTAGCAAGGTAATGGCCACGGCCTTGGCAGCAATGGTCGCAGCCAGACCAAATCCGCGCAAGCTGAAGGGAAGCCAATTCAACCCGCCGAAAACAATCACCGTGTCGCCGCTGTGCACCGGCACGGTAAAGGGCATGACCAATAAGAACATGCCGATGAATCCGACGATGGCCAACAGCCGCATCAGCACCTTGGCCAGCGACACCTGCGCCACCACCAATACCAGACATGACAGCCCAACAGCGATAAAAGCCGTTAACATCTGTTGGGTGGCCGTGATCATAAAACTATAAGCTAGGATGGTGACAATCTTACAGCGGACATCCCATTGGTGGAGCGGCGAGTTGCCGGCGGCGTCTCCAAGTTGCGGCACCGACCAATCCGGCTCGCCTTTTCCCGCGCTGCGCACGCGGGCCAGCCGCCGGAGAAACGCCACGCCAAGGGCCAAGACCACAATCGGCGCGATCACCAATGCGGCCAGCTGCCACACGTGCATCTGGATGAGCGTCACATCAGCCATGCACCGGCCTTGGGCGACGACGAAAAGAATGCACGAGCAAGGCCGGTTTGACCCGCGCCAGAAAACCGATGGTCAGGGCACTCACCACCCCTTCGATGATAATCACCGGCACATGCGCCGCCAGCGCAATCTTAGCCACACCGAAAAAATCCTCGCCGCCGCTGGCCAGCAGGGCGGCCAAGGTCATCGCCGCCAATGCCGTTCCCGCCGCACCGACCACACCGCCGATCAACGCCTGCCGTGACGGTGTGCGGCCCTTGAATTTCTGGAAAAACCACCCACACAAAAAGGCGGGCACCCCCATCATCAACGCGTTGGCGCCCAGGGCCGTCAAGCCCCCGAACTGGAAGAGCAGATTCTGCAGCAACAGGCCAAGACCGATGGATAGAAAGGACGATGGTCCTAAAAGCGCACCGGTCAATCCAGGAATGATCAAATGGACACTGGTCGGGCCGAAAGGAACATGGATCAGGGAGGCCACAAAAAAAGCGGCCGTCATGACCGCGAGTTTTGGCATCTCCTCGCTATGGGTTTGGCGTGCGCTCCAAACGGTCAGACCGAAACTGGCCACGTAACTACCGATGGCCACGGAAACGGGAAGAACACCGTCGGATATGTGCATGTTCGATTCCTCAATTTTACCAATCCGTCACCGCTAGCGCCGCGAGGCTAAATAGGCTGCCACCCCAAACAGGCCGAAAATATAGCCGATGCCCGCGAAGACATCTCTGATGCCAGGCCTGTCGAGATCGGCGCGCAGGGATGCGATTTCCCGCTGAATGCGCCTGAGGTCTGCGGATAATTTTTCGTTTTGTTCCTTTAACAGCGCGACAACCGCCTGCGGGCTCTCATCCGGCGACGCTTGCGCCCAACCAACCCCCGGGAGAATGGGCATCAAGAGGAACACGACGCCGATCGCAAGACCCCTTTTAATGCTTGTCATTTTCCTGCCTCCACCTCGGCTTTTTTCAGCTTGAAGCTGTTTTTATGCCCCATGGTCGCATCGATGACGATGTTAAAATCGTCGATTTTGGGGATATCAAAATTGAAAAGCCCCGCTTTGTCGCTGACACCCTCCACGATCAGTTGGTCCTGGCTGTCATAAACAAGCACCTTGCCGCCTTCCACGGGTTTGCCGCCCGAAAAATAGCTCTCGGTATAAATTTTTCCGCCCACGGCGTAGGCAAACAGGTTGACTTTGTGCGCCAGCGCGGCTCCGCTGAGTAGCAGTATTACAAACGTCACGACAAGCAAAAATTTCATCATCTGCATGATGGTCCCCGTTTCTTGTTATCAAAAAACCAGCACCCATCCCAAGGGAGCCAAGGGCGCTTGATGGGACTTCGACAAGCCGTTCCCGGCTATTTCATGTCACGCGTGCGCACCCAGAAGACCGCGCCGATTTCCACGCCCTTCTCCTGTCCATCGTGCTTTATTTTCCAGCCCGCCTCATTCAGCGCTGCAAATCCCCACCACCCGGCCCTGGGCATGGCGTAGCTGAAAACACCTTCGGCATCGGCCTTGACCACTTGCGTCACGTATGGATCGGACGGGGGCACGACAAGGCTTTTATTGTCCGGGGACTCGTTCAGATACTCGACCTCCACCTCGGCAAAGGGGACCGGTTTGCCTTTGAGCAGCACCTGGCCGGTGAACAGATTTCCAGTCCACAAGCCGTAGGGCCGTGTAAAAGGAATGATCTCGGTTTCCAATTCCAGGTGCTGGTCCCATCCTTCCTCGAGTCCCAGGGCATGGACACAGACCTTGGTGTAGTGAACGATAAACACGTCCTCGGCAGGCTCCCAGTACGGCGTAGGCTCAACATAAAACGTGTAGTCGCCGGGCCTGCGAATCTGAAAATCCGTTTTCCAAAAGGTAACCGAATTTTCCTGGTCCGGCCTCTTTCCCTTGGATGCCTGGAGACTGTCTAGCAAATCGGTCTTTTTCCCGCCATGCATCACGCCGAACTGTGTGGGTTTGACCATCTCCATGTAGTGCCCCTCCATGGGATGGATGAACTTGACTTGAACATTCACGGTTTTGTCGTCATCCTGGGTCACGATGTCATCCGATGGTATGATTGCGCCGAAATGGGCCGATGCCGGATTGGCTGCCAACGTTATCACCATTGCCATCACTACAAATAACATAATCCGCTTTGTATTCATCGCCCTTACAATCCCTTTTTTCATCGCTCCTCTCCCCTTGTCCCATCTTAGTTGTTATTTGGTGTCGATTCAGCATTCTAACAGTTTGAAATAAAAAAAAGCCACGAGATCGTCCGTGCTTTAAACGGAGGAGACCGTCGTGGCCTAACTGTTCCGAAAAAAAAATTTACATGTTTGTTTGTTATGCAGGTTTCAGCCTGTCTATTGGGAATGGATCCTTAACCCCAACCCACGATTAAATCAACAGGTTTTTATAGATAATGAACTTTTAAAATGTCACTATCCAAGGTGGTTTTGGCTAGTTCAACCAGGTGCTGGTGATGGGTGAAAAAAATGATTTGGGTTTGCTGGGCAAGACGACCCATCCCGGCAAAAGCGGCCGCAGACCTGTCATCATCGAAATGTACCAGGACATCGTCCACAATGAACGGCATGGGGCCGTTGTTGCTGATGGTTTTCTCCAACCCGCCAAGCCTGAGCGCTAAAAAAAGCTGGTCGCGACTGCCGTCGCTCATTTCATGGACCATCAACGCCCTGCCGTCCGGGCGAAATGCTTTGACGACCGGGTCGCCTTTTTCATCGTAATCCGCCCTGAGCCCATCGAAGGCACCGCCGGTAATCGTTTTAAAGTAACCGCTGGCAGCATCCAGCACCGGACTTTGATTTTTCTTGCGATAGCGTTCTATGGCTTTTACCAGAACAATGGCGGACAGCTTCAATCTGATATAGTGTTCGACATCCACCTGAATCTTACCGACAAGTCCCTCGACCGTTTCGGCAATGCCGGCTGCACGAGATTGCCCGCCGATGGCTTCCAGTTCTCTTTTTTGCAAAGCGATGTCTTGGAGAAGTTGTTTCTGTTCCTGTTGCAATCCTTTTTTTTCTTCGTCCAGTCGCCCCAGCTTTGCGATCAACTCGTCGGGATCATGTTCTTGGACATCCGCCACAAAGGCGGTCAGCTCCTGCCCGCAAGCGAGCTCTGCCAGTCGTTCATTTACCGTTCCCAGAGCCGTCAGCAGTTTGCTTTTTGAGGCTGCTCGTTCTTCGATTTCCGGTAGATTCTCCGGCGCATCCGTTTGGGCATCCGCACACAGCAGTCGCAGCTTTTCCCTTTCGGCCGCCAAATTTTTCATGACCGTGGACAGATCGCCATGCTTCTTTTTTCGCTGTTCTTCAAACTGTTTTCGATCTTTGTACCGGGACTGATCCGCCGCAAGTCGATCATGGAGTTCAACAATCGCCGCCGTGGCTTCGGCGGATCTCAAATCCGGAGCCAGTTTTTCGAGCAGGTCATTCGCACGTTTTGCATACCGCTCGAAATTTGATTGTATGCCGGCAATGCGCTGCTGTTTTTCCTCGGCTTTTTCCAATTCGCTGAATACCTGGTCTAGCACCAGAACAAAATCGTTCACGTCTTGCGGTGCCGCATCGGCATCAAAACCGAGTTTGCCGACGGCCTGGTTCCATTGCAGAGCCCAGCCCTTCATTTCCCGCCCAGTCTCGTCTTTATTCTGTAGGCTGTCATTTATCTGCCGTTCGTAGCCGCCAATCTCCGATTCGCAACTCTGACGGGCCTTGGTGCGTTGATCATTTTGTCGTTTTGTGCGTTTTGCAAGCTCAAGCAGTTCGGAATAGCCGGCCTTACCCGGAACAGGGATGCTTAATTGCTTCAATCTTTCGGTCAGTTCCCCGGCCATACGCTCCAAATCGGCTTCCAACTGCCCGGCGCTATGCTTCTTTTTTCTGCATTCCGCCACCTTGCGTCGGATCTCTCCAGCCCTTGCCGCCCATGCCGCCATATCTCGGGGTTTCAGTGGTACGATGCCCAACGGCTGCCACAGATTTTTCCATTCGTCCCAGACGGTGGTGCGAGATTTCTCTTGATCGGCTTGATGTTTTCTGATTTCCGCCAGGTTGTCGTCAAGATCCTGAATACCCGATTTCAAAGCCTGCGTACGCGCCACGCCTTCGGCATCATTTCGCAGGATATCCGAGGTGTCATCGGCATTGGATACGGCCTTTTCATATGCATCCGCAAGATCCAGACCGTGGGGCATGGCGTCCATGAAATCCTGATCGACCGCGCCCTGCTCCAGCCATACCGAACGAACCGACCGCCAGCCTCGTTCCCTCAATGCCCGCTGGG
>JAWOIA010000054.1:0-13031 GCA_046484885.1 Desulfosarcina sp.
GCCCTGGCCCAGCATGATCCGCACGATCTGGGGCGACCCAGAGCGCTTCAAGAAAAGTTACTACCCGGCCGACTTCCAGGGCAAGTACTACCTGGCCGGCGACGGTGCGATCCGCAACGAGAAGACCGGCTACTTCACCATCACCGGCCGCATCGACGACGTGCTGAACGTCAGCGGACACCGCATGGGCACGATGGAGATCGAGTCGGCGCTGGTCGCCAACCCGCTGGTGGCGGAGGCTGCGGTAGTCGGCCGGCCGGACGACACCACCGGGGAGGCCATCTGCGCCTTCGTCGTGCTCAAGCAGGCGCGGCCCACGGGCGAGAACGCGCTGAAGCTGGCGCGCGAGCTGCGCGACTGGATCGGCAGAAAAATTTGATTTTTACGAAATTATCCTCCTTATTAAACGAATTCATGTTGGCAGTTGGTTGGTGAGTCCGCTTTGGATGATGGAAACATATTGCTTTGAATCGACGCTGTTTCCGGACAGAACGGTCACAACCGTTTTGCCTTTCACGTTCAGGCGTTGATTCAACAATGCACCAACGCCAACGGCGCCCGCGCCTTCAACGATCAAGCGGTGATGCTCAAAAACATGCAGCATCCCGTTTCGGATCTCCGCTTCAGATATGATCAGGTGTTCGTCCGTGTACTTTTCGACCAGCGGCAGGGTGTACCGATTGACCTGACCGATACCGCCCAGCAGTGAATCGGCGACGGTATCTTTTTCCTCCACCTGAACCGGCCGGCCGGCTTTAAGGCTCTCCAGCATGGCCGGAGACCGCTCGATGGAAAGGCCCACGATGTGGATTCCCGGATGAATGGATTTGGCGGCCATGGCAATGCCGGCCAAAAGGCCACCGCCGGAAAGCGGAACCATCAGCACATCGGTATCGGGAAGCGTCGCCAGTATCTCCAGCGCGATGGTGCCCTGACCGGCGATAATCATCGGATCGTCAAACGGTACCACCGGGACCATCCCCTCAGCAGTGGTCAAATCCTGATAATATTTTTCGGCTTCATCCTGAGAGCGGCCTTTCACGGACACGTGCGCCCCCAGTTTCCGGATTGCCTCCGTCCGGTAGCGGGCGACGTGCTCCGAGAGGCACACCACCGCCCGGATTGCCAATTTTCCGGCCACGTAGGCGACGGCTCGGCCGTGATTGCCGGTCGAAAAAGTGATCACCCCTCTTTTCTTCTCTTCATCGGAAAGGCTTAGTATTTTATTGGCCGCACCCCTGACCTTAAAGGCACCGGTATGCTGCTGACATTCCAGCTTCAGGCAGACCGCCCGTGCACCGGTTTTTTCGGCCAAGGCGGTCGACGCCAGCAGTGGTGTGCGAAGAACCATCGGCGCGATGCGGCTGCGGGCGCGATAGACCTCATGTAGTGTCGGCAGACGTGTCATCATTTTTCCTGAATCAAAAAACCGGTCCAGCTCATCGCGGCGCACGCTTTCGGCCGGTTACCCGCCCATTGCCAAATTCGGCAAAAACAACGCGATTTGGGGAAAGACAACCAGGATGATCGTTGCCAGGATCAGGATCAGGAGAAACGGCAACGCGTGGCCGATCACCTCGAGATACGGTCGCCGGAAGATCAGCTGCGCTGTAAAAATGTCGCAACCGAAGGGGGGGGTGGCCGATCCGATCGCCGCTTGCAGGGTAACCAGGACACCCAACAAGATGGAGTCTACTCCCGCGCCGACCACATAGGGCTGGAAAATGGGACTGAGGACAAAGATAGCAACGATGGGATCCACGAACATGCAGGCCACAAAATAGACAACCACCACTATAGTAATGACCCACACCATTGATGGATCGGTTCCGAAGAGCGGAGGCAACAGTTTGGCCGGAATCTGCAGGAAACCGATCAGAAATGAGAACGCCTGTCCGGCGCCGACCAGGATAAAAACGACGCCGGTGATGACACCGGTCTGCAAAAAGGCATCCACCATGCGTGTCACCGTCAGGCTACGGTAAACGATCATCTCCAGGATCAATGCGTAGAGCACTGCTACGGCGGCGGCTTCGGTTGGGCTGAAGATTCCGGCATAGATGCCGCCCACGATAATCACGGGAAACCCCATCACCGGCAGGCCGTCTTTGATGGCGGCCATACGTTCGGCCCAGTTCGCTTTAGGCAGTGTCGGGATCTTTTTAACTTTGGAGTAGACGTAGCAATAAATGGAAAACATCAACAAAATCATCAGACCGGGCAGCACCCCGGCCAAAAAAAGCATGCCGATTGAGGTGCTGGTGGCCACACCGTAGACAATAAACCCGATGCTGGGTGGAATCAGAAAGGCAATATCGCTGGCGTTGATGATCAACCCCAGAGTAAATGAACTTTTGTAGCCGGCTTCCAGAAGCATGGGGCGCATGGTACCGCCGATGGCCGCCACCGTGGCCTGGGTCGACCCGGAAACCGCGCCGAAGAGGGTGCAGCTGGCGTTGGTCGTGATGGGCAATCCGCCGGGGATATGTCCGACGAAGACCTTTAGCATCCGGATCAGACGACCGGCCGACTCACCCGAGGTGATAATGCTGGCCGACAGGATAAACATCGGTACGCAGACCAGTGCCGGCGGTGTCACCCCGGAAATAACCTGTTGCACCATTACCACGAGCATTCTTGGTGCGGTATCCGGCATGTAGACCACCAGGTAAAGGATCAGAGACCCCAGCAGGGTGACCATAAAGGGAAACCCGAACAGCAGCATGGTGGCGAGGCTGATTCCAAAAAGGGTCATCGCTCAACACCTCCGGCGTCCTCATCTTCGTACTCGCTTTGCTGATCCGGGCTCTGCCAGGGGTCTTTTTCGATAATGTTTTTGACGATCGTCCGAAGGTACTGAATACCGGCCAGGCCGAAACCGATGGGTATAATCACATAAAAGGTCCATCGGGGCGCCCGCAGCGCCGGCGTCATATGACCTTTGGACATGGCGTTTATCAGATATTGCCAGGAGGCCCACGCCATAATGCCCATCACCACGGCACTGATCAGCGAGATGATGATGATAAATGTTTTTTCCATTCTCGGCGGCATGGCATCCAGAAAGGCTCCCATGCGGATGTGCCGAGCCTTGCGCACGCCGTAGCTCACCCCGACGAAGGTCGTCAGGATGACCAGGAAGCTGGAGGCCTCTTCGGCAAAATAGATACTCTGAAACAAGGTCCGTGCAATCACGTTGGCGATCAACAAAATTCCAAGGCAGGCGACGCAAACGACCAGAACGGAGACTTCGAAACCGTTAACCACTTTACCGATAGCCCGGTTAAATTTTCGCAGGGCGCCCGGCTTTGGGGCGGGATCCAGATCGGTGTTCATTTTTTGACCTTGGCCTGCAGCAACCGTGCGGCCCGGCCGCGAGGATGGGCGGCAGGGCCGCAATTGCTGTGGCTATTTGATGTCGAGCGCTTGCCTGGCCTTCTCGATATCCTCCAGCAACGCATCTAGAACTTCCTGGGCGCCTTCGCCCCCGATTTTGGGATACTCTGCATAAACCGTCCTGGCCCGGGCCTGGAACTCGGCGATAGCCGCATCGTCGAGGACGTGAAACTCCAGCGACGGCTTGGCGGCTTTCATTTTCTGCATATCCGACGCGTTGCGCTCGGTGATCCAGTTACCGGCGGGAATGATTGCGTCGATCCAGAACCTACGCATTTCCGCCTGGGCCTCCGGGGTCAATCCATCGAAAAAAGCCTGGTTGGCGGTGGGGATGCCGACAAAGGGTTCACTCTTGAGCTGGGTGACGTAGTCCTGCACTTCGAAAAACTTCATGCTGTAGATAGCGAACAAAGGGTTCACCTGGGCGTCGATCAGGCCCATCTGCAAAGCACTGTAAACCTCGCCATAGCTCATGGGTGTGGGGCTGGCGCCATAGGCCTGGTAGCCCTCCACCAGCAACTTGGACGACATCAAACGCAGTTTGAGGCCTTGCATGTCTTCCAGGGCCTCGATCGGTCTTTTGGAGGTCACCCACTGCCAGCCTTCAAACATGATTGATAACGGTACGAGATCATTCTTGCGAAAAGCCTTTTCCAGCAAGGGCAGGAAGCGGCCGTTTCGAGCCATCCAGTCGAGGGTCTCGGGCACCTTTTCGGTGGGGAAAAGGTAATTCAACGCCAGCGCCTGGGCCTGCGGCACAAAGGAGCTGATCCAGGCATGATCGGAAAAAACGAATTCCACAACACCCATCTGGGCCAGTTCATTAATGTCTCCAGTTGTGCCCAGGGTGCCGTACGGATAGACTTCAATTTCGATTTTGCCGCCGGACCACTTTTTCATGTGGTCGGAAAAGTTCCTGGCCCAGACGGTCATGAAGTCGCCTTCAATCTCTTCCGAAGCCAATTTGGCCTTGATCGCCGGGCCGGTATAACTGGACGCCATGGCGGTGCCCAAGAGTGTGAGTACCAAAAGGGCGCTTAAGAGAATAATTCTTTTTTTCATGATCAGACTCCTTTCATCTTCAGCTCGTCGGAGCGAGCCGTGGTGGTTAATGCGGTTTCAATTCTCTGACTGCTTGCCTCCTTTTTGCATTTCTGGATCTTTGTGAAATAGTTCAGGGCTCCTTGAACGTGCATGGCCACGCCGTTTACCAGGACGTCCTCATCGATATTGAATCTCGGATTATGGTGCGAAACGGTCGTTCCCTTGGCCGCGTTGCCGGCACCCAGGAACATGAAGACGCCAGGCACACGCCTGCTGAACTCCGAAAAATCTTCACTGGCGATGGTGACGTTGTCGATGACGGCGCTCTCCTGCCCGAATACATGCGCTGCGGCCTGGCGGGCCACGGCCACCATGCCGGGGTCGTTGATCAGCGGGATGTTCTCATGAACGATCTCGATCCGGCAGGTGCAGCGATGGGTGCGGCAGACCTGTTCGGCGACGCGCTGGAACCGTTCGGTGGGTTGCTCCTTGCTGTCCGGCCCGCCCTTGTAAAGAAAACGGATGGAACCCTCCAATTCCACCTGGTCGGGGATGATGTTGCTCTTTGTTCCGCCGCAGATCCGGCCGAACATGATGATGGTGGACTTGAGGTTGCTGATCTCACGGGTCTGGATCATCTGCACGGTCTGGATCAGGTTGGCCGCGGCAATCACCGGGTCGATGGCATCCTCGGGCACGCCGGTATGGCCGCCTTTGCCGAAAATGGCCATCTTGAACACATCCAAGCCACCCATGACCGGTCCGGCGGTGATGCCGATCCTGCCCGATGGTATCGGCGTCCAAACGTGAATGCCCATTGCCGCTTCGACGCTGGGGGCTTCAAGAACGCCCGCTTCGATCATGTGCAGGGCTCCGGCAACCTCTTCATTGGGCTGGAAAACGAATTTAACCGTTCCCTCGAAGGCCGCTCGGTTTTTCGACAGCACTTTGGCTGCAATCAGCAGCATGGCCATGTGGGCGTCGTGGCCGCAGGCGTGCATCACTCCCGGATTCTGCGACTTGTATTCAACCTCGTTGGCTTCGCTGATCGGCAGGGCGTCCATATCCGCTCGCAGCATCAGCACCGGGCCGGGGGCAGCCCCGTCGAGAAGGGCCACCACCCCGGTGCCGGCAACTCTGCGCGTGGGCAGGCCCAAGGATTTCAAGTAATTCTCGATCACCTCGGCGGTACGAAACTCCTCAAACCCAAGTTCAGGGTGCCGGTGAAAGTCGCGCCGCAAGGCGATCAGTTCGTCGCGACAGGCTTCAATCTGATGGAATGGTTGCATGGCTTCATTTCCACAGGGGTACGCTAGCCGGAATCGGTGGCCAATGTCACAAGAACCCTTTATAGCGCTGCTGGACGACCGCCGAAAAAACAAAATTGATCATGGTTATGTAATCGAACACCGGCAACTGAACGGCCGCCTGCAAGGCCGCAGCATAAGGGGGCAACAAACTGCATTCCAGCAGCAGGGCTTTTATGCTGTGTTCACGGGCAATCAGATGCCGGCCGGCGTGGATCACCTCGGCCTCGACCTGTGCCGAATTCAAGGTGCCGGTCTCCTCTATGGCAAATTGAAAGAAGTTAGGTTGTTTTTCCAATCCTTCGATCACCAGCCGATCCACCTCTTTAACCCCCACGGCGGCCAGGAGCGCCGCATCCAGGCTGCGGCTGTCGGCCGTGAGTATCCCGACCTTGCTGCCTTCGCCCATCAGGGCGAGCATAAAGGGGATCTGCAGCAAGCTGGAGAGAAACACCGGGACCGGCAGCTCGCGGGCCAACCGCTGCTGGTGAAGGGCCATGAACCCACAGTCGCCGGTCACGGCCCTGACCCCCTGGTCTATCAGGTCGCGGGCCGCTGTGTGGAGGCTGTCATAGACCGAAGGGTCTTTAGCGATGGCCCGTGCTACGGTAAACCCCTCGACTTTGTGGAAGCGCACCGGAAAAGAATAGGTTGTGGCATTGGCCACATCGCCCGGAATAAACGGCACCGATGTATCCAACAAAAGGATGCCGATGGCCTCCCCACTGCTCGTCTGTCCTTTGCGGGCCCGGTAGATCATGGCTTGATAAACAGCATGCGCGGCACATCGGCGAAGGTCTCGCAGCCCTTTTCGCTGATGCGGAACGATTCGCTGCACTCGAATCCGTAGTTGTCCATCCACATTCCCAGGATCATGTGGAAGGTCATGTTGGGTTCGAGAATGGTTTGGTCACCGGGCCGCAGGCTCACCGTGTGCTCCCCCCAGTCCGGCGGATAATTGAGGCCCATTGCGTAGCCGATGCGCGACTCTTTTTCCAAGCCAACTTTGGCGATATGCCTGCGCCAGACCTGTTCGACCGCTTCGGCGCGCATTCCCGGCTTAATGGCATCCAGGGCCAGGTTGAGGCCTTCCACGGTATGCGCAGCCAGTTCCACAAGCTTGGGCGGAGGAAGTTTTCCCAGGTAAGCCGTGCGGGCAATGGGGCAGTGATAGCGGTGCCGGCAGGCGGCCAGCTCCAGGTTGACCATCTGTTCGTTCTCGTAGGGGGCATCGGTCCAGGTCAAATGCGGTGCCGAGGTTTTTTCGCCGGTGGGCATCATGGGTACGATGGAGGGGTAGTCTCCACCAAATTCAGAGGTTCCGGTCATCTGGGCCTGGTAGACGGCCGCTACGGCGTCGCACTCACGCACGCCCGGTTCAAGACGCTCGATTGCCGTAGTCATCACCTGGCTGGCGATCTGTCCGGCCTGGCGCATCAAGGCGATCTCGGCATCCGATTTGATCAGGCGCACCCAGTTGACAAGCAGGTCTGCATTGGCAAAACGCGCATCGGGCAGATGTTTTTGCAGTTCAGCATAGGCCCGGGCGGAGAAGTAGTAGGCATCCATCTCCACGCCGATCGTTTTCCGGCCCCAACCGCGTCCGGCGATCACATCCCCAACGAAATTCATGGGGTGGCGCTCCAGGGTTTGAATGTAGTTTTCCGGGTAGCCGAGCATGTGGGATTCGGGTAAAAAGGTGGTATGCCGGGCCCCGGCCACGTCCATTCTGCGTCCGATCCACAGCGGGATCTCGTCCTCCAGGCTCACCACGACGCACTGGGGCACGTAAAAGGACCAACCGTCATAACCGGTCAGGTAGTTCATGTTGGCCGGGTCCGATGATACCAGTATCTCGATTCCGGCCTTCATCATGCGCGTCTTGGTCTTGGCGAGGCGGGCGAGGTATTCGCTTTTATCAAAAAGAGTCATGGTTCCTCCATTGAGGCAAGATTTGAATCACACCCACCCTCTGAGCTGCATGGCTTTTTCAATCTTCTTCAACGCGCTGATCCAGGTGCCGACCCGCAGCGTGACCCCTGCGTGGGCGCGGGCCGTTTCAGCAGCGTCGCGGTAAGCGGCCAGAATGCGCTTTTCCAGCATGGCGTTGACGGTATCCAAATCCCAGTACTGGTCGGAAAGTCCTTGGGTGCGCTCGAAATGGCAGACTGTGGCACCACCGCTGTTGGCCACCACATCGGGCACGATGGCAACCCCCTTGGCGGCCAGGATCTCATCGGCCGCGGTGGTCACCGGGCCGTTGGCTCCTTCTACGATCAGTTTCGCCGTAACATCCGCTGCATTGCCGCTGTGGATGACGCTCTGCACCGCGGCCGGTACGATGATGTCGCAGTCAAGGGCGAAAAGCTTTTCATTGGTGACCGGCTCGGTTCCGGGAAAACCGACCACTTTACCGGTTGCGACCACATGGCTCTTGAGGGCCGCCATGTCGATGCCTTCGGTATTGCGGATACCGCCGAACACATCGCTTACGGCCACGATGCGGGCCCCGGCGGCGTGGAGCAACTCTGCCACCACCGATCCGACCTGACCAAAACCCTGAATCACGGCTGACGTGCCGGCCAAATGCATTCCCATATCTTCGGCCGCAGCCTTCAAGGTGATGAACACCCCGCGTCCGGTAGCCGCTTCACCGCCCAACGAACCACCGAGAAGGGGCGGTTTGTCGTTGATGGCCGCCGGGCAGTGGTTGCCGGTAATCTGCTCGTATTCGTCGAGCATCCAGGCCATGGCCTGTTCGCCGGTGCCGATGTCGGCACCGGGGACGTCGGCCCATGGACCCCTGGGCGATAGCGCGCGCACAAAGGCTCGCACCAGCCGCTCCATGTCGGTTTGGGTCAGTTCGGCCGGATCCGCCTGAATCCCGCCCTTGGCCCCACCAGCGGGAATGGCTGCTGCACAGTGTTTGATGGTCATGAACAGCCCCAAGGCCTTGATCTCATCCAAGGTTAGATTGGCACGGATGCGCGTACCGTTGCGGCACGGCCCAAGGGCGTCGCAGTAGTGAACGCGATAGGCGGTAAAAACCTTGAAGCCGCCATTTTCCAGCTTCAAGGGGATGCGGAACTCCTGGATCCGTTTGGGTGCCTGGAGGATTTCCACCACCCGTTTATTGATGCGACCGATTTCTCCGGCATGATTAAGGGTGTTGATCGCGACCTGAAAAACAGTATCCATGTTGATCACCTAATACGTCTTGTGGTTTTTGGGCCGGGCCCCAGAGCCGCTAGCCGATCACCGGCAGGACCAGGTCCGCCGGTCCTTTTGCAGATGACTTAAGCCCCGGGGCGTGGCGGGCCATCAACTCCTGGATGACTTGAGCCATTTTGACTTTCTCGCGTACCAATTCCTGGTGGAAGGACTCGAAGGCCCATGGTTTGTAGATATCACCTTCGCTGGTACCCGGTTCGATCTTGAAGTATACGGGTGCCGCCACCCGGGCGATCTCCGGCGCCTCATAGGCCCGGTACATGCCGCCGAAGGCATCCACAATGATTATGTAGACGTCCAAGGGGATGTCCACGGCCTTGCGGATGGATGACAGAATCGGCAACGAAACGTCGGAAAGCGGGTTAAAGGAATTGACCCCCATGGACGCGACGACCTTGGCACCGGCTGCACTGCAGTAACCACCGAATACGGAAAATTTGAAGATGGTCTCAGCCGGGATCAAGCCCTCGGCACGCATCTTGTTGAGAATGAACAACACGCCCTCGTCATAGACGAGAAAACCGCGCACACCGGCCTCTATGTTGCGCATGATGTCGGCAATGTGGTAGGAGATGCTGTCTGAACCCCTCAGACGAAACCCCTGCATCACCCCTTCATGTGTCGACACCTCTTTGGAACCCGCATCCCAGCCCTTGCGGTGGCCGACCACCATAACCAATTCGATCTGCTCATCGTAGGCCATTCGGGCCATAGATTTGAGTTCTTCAAAATCGCAGTAGGTTGAACCGCCCACGGTGGCGATGGCGCGGTGAACGGTTACCTTTCGTTTTTTGGCCTCGGCGACCATCGCTTCCATGGTGGTAGCCCGTTCGACACCGGCGATTTCGATTCGCCAATGGGCGCCGTCAGGAAATGACTGGGTTGAATCGGCCAGGTCATAGCCATCTCGGCCAGGAATGCCTTCTTTTTCCATAAACGCGCGTATCGTTTTCAACACATCCGACATGGCAGCCTCCGTTAAAAAATCATTTGATGGTTCTCACTGAGGAAAGCTGATGGACCCTGAACGGGCGATCATCTATTCAGAGAGCATATTTTTGAGCTTCGAGAGCTCACCGTCGACCATTTTGTAGGCATGTTCCTCGGTGGGGAATTGCCCATTGCGTGCCTCCTGGGCGTATTGCTGGAAAGCCTGGATGGTTTTTTGGCCAAGGCTCTCGTACTTTTTGACGAATTTGGGCGTAAAGGCCTGAAAGATACCCAGTACGTCACTGCAGATCATGAGCTGTCCGTCGGCTTCCCATCCGGCACCGATGCTGTAGACCGGAATGCCCAGCTTTTCGCGGATGATTCCACAAACCTCGGGGGGTACCGCTTCAACCAGCAGTGCAAAAGCGCCGGCGGCCTCGATGGCCATGGCATCCTCGATCACCCCCCTGGCCGCTTCAGCGGTGCGGCCCTGGGCCTTGAAGCCCCCTTGTTGGCCTGAACTTTGTGGGGTGAGTCCGATATGACCCATGACCAGCATGCCACCGTCGGCAATGGCTTGAATCTGGGAGCAGACACGCCGCCCACCTTCCAGCTTGATGGCGTCTACAGCGGCTTGCTTGTGAAAGCGCCCGGCATTGCGCACCGCCTCTTCCACGCTGACTTGATAAGACAAAAATGGCATATCACCGATGACAAATGTGTTGGGTGCACCGCGCCGGACAGCTTCGCTGTGCCAGATACACTGGTCCATGGTCACCGGGATGGTGCCGCTGTACCCATAGATACACATT
The DNA here is from genome assembly GCA_046484885.1 of Desulfosarcina sp. Lineage (GTDB taxonomy): Bacteria > Desulfobacterota > Desulfobacteria > Desulfobacterales > Desulfosarcinaceae > Desulfosarcina. Next base: position 10,721 of record JAWOIA010000054.1, read on the forward strand.
CCTAAAGAATCGCCCACCAACAACATGTCCATCCCGGCCTGCTCGGCGAAAGAAGCTGTCCAGTAGTCATAGGCGGTAATCCAAACCGCCTTTTGACCGTCCCGCTTTAATTTCAGCAGGTCGAAGCGGGTCATTTTATTCTTGCCCATGGTTGTTTCTCCTCCCTTGGCTGCGTGTTTGGATAGACGGAATTCATGTTTTCATCTGTCAGGCGCACCGATCAGCCGTGATAGTCGGCGGCACAGCGGCACCAGCTTGGCTTGAATGGCCTGGATTTTTTTTTGAGGCATCCGTTGGGTCGGGCTAGAGACGCTCAGGGCGAATGTCGGCCTGCCGGTGTGATCAAACACCGGTGCGGCCACACAGCGCAGACCCAGGCTCAGTTCTTCGTTGTCGATGGCATAGCCGCGCTGCCTGGTTTTCTCGATGTCGGCCATCAACCGTTCGGGGGTCGTAATGGTTTTGGGAGATATCGCCACCCACGTCACCGCTTGCAGATAGTCTTCAAGTTCCCGCTCGGGCAGAAATGCCAGCACCGCTTTGCCCAGACCGGTGCAATAAGCCGGCGCCAATGCCCCCAGCCCTAAATCCAGCCTCAAAATTTCGGTGCTGTTGATTTTGCTCAGGTGCACGATGGTTTTTCCATCCCAATGCCCCAGATTCACCGTTTCGCCGAAGGCCTGGGCCATCTCCTGCATGAAGGGCTGTGCGATGCGGCGGATTTCAAATTCGTCCAGTTTTTGCATTCCCAGTTCAAGAACTTTGAAGGTCAGGCGAAACCGTCCCTCTTCGGTCTTTTCGACATAGCCCAGATCGCGCAGGGTCGTAAGGAAGCGATGGCTGACCGCCCGGCCGGTGTCGAGGCAACGGGCCATCCGAGCAGCGGACATGTCGCCATTGGCGGCCAGGAGTTCCAGCATCCGCAATCCTTTAGCCAGTGACGAAACAAAATAGTATTTTTCGCCGCGGGTGGGCATCGGACCCCCATTGAAGGGCTGTGAATTGCCGCATGTGCGTCGTCGTTGCGACGACTGTCTCTCTATGCGTGACGATGTCTCTAAAAATGATACGTAATTAGTAACTAACCAAAATTCAGTTTGTCAACAATTTTTTTAAATCCAGAATTTTTTATATCGCTTGGTGATTTTATCGCGTGTTAGGATCATCGGGCGATTACATCTCAGCTGAGCGTTTCAAATTTGTCACTGTGACACAAATGACTTTTATAACGGACCTATTATGGTCAGAACGGGTTCAAATTCGAACCCTTGCGAGCTTGCCGATCCTAGCGCATCACCGCTGTCAGTTGTCGTCGCGCATCGTCAATTATCGCGCAACGCCATCTTCCGTGGTGCTGCAGCATGCGCGACAATCGCTCAACCTAGCGGCCTTGACCCTTTTCCCTCAAACGATAGCCCCCCACGATCAAGACATGCAACGCGCGGCATGATTTTTCCCGCCAGCCGATGCCAAGGGGTCGGTTAGACCTTATACTCTCCAATTGGTTTTTCGAAACGGCGTTTGGTTTTTCTCTTTCTCGGAGTGGATCGATGCACGCGTCCATTGTCATTCGTGGGGCCCGGCAGAACAACCTCAAGGGCCTTGATCTGGATATCGCCCTGAATCGCATTACCGTGGTCACCGGCGTGAGCGGGTCGGGTAAGTCGTCGTTGGCTTTCGATACGCTGTATGCCGAAGGGCAGCGGCGTTATGTGGAGACCTTTTCGCCCTATGCGCGTCAATTTATGGACCGCATGGACCGGCCCCGGGTGGACCGGATTGTGGGAGTGCCGCCAGCCATCGCCATCAACCGCAAGGACCCGGTGCGCACCTCCCGTTCCAGCGTGGGCACCATGACCGAGCTGACCGACTACGTCAAACTGCTCTTTGCCCGCCAGGGGGTGCTGCACTGCGACGGTTGCGGGCTGCCGGTGCGGCCCGACAGCCCCGAGCGGATCTGGCAGGAGTTGGCGGCGCGGTGCGGCGGGCAGCGCCTGGTGCTGACATTTCCCTATGGGGTGGCAGATGATGCCGCGGCAGTGCGCATGGAACTGTTGCGTCTGGGCTATGACCGCGTGTGGGGCGCAGGCGTCGTTCAAGAAGTGAACGCGTTGGCCGACGGCGCCTTGGCGGGGACGCTGGACATGGTGGCCGACCGGGTGGTGGTGCGCGGCGACAACCGCCAGCGGGTGATCGATTCCCTGGAGAGTGCCCAGCGGATGGGCGGCGGCCGGGTGGATGCATGGCCGGAAGGCGGTGCACGCCTTGCGTTTTCCGACCGGCTGCACTGCCCTCGCTGCGACATCACTTA
>JAWOIA010000087.1:0-4573 GCA_046484885.1 Desulfosarcina sp.
GTCTGGCTGCTGGTCAACCCTGCAATCATCAACACGCCTCAGCCGGCACGGGTTGTCTTTTTCCTGATCAATCTTATTATGCTGGGGGCGGCCGGGACCGCCGGCTGGTACGGCGGCAAACTGGTATTCAAAGACTGATGAGGAGATCCGAGCAATGAATCAGGTCCACGACCACGATATGGACGAGCAACAGATGCGCCAGGTCCAGATGGAATTGACCCGGCTGCTCAGCGGTCTCAAGCGCGAAATCCCCATCCTCCTTTTCACGCAAAACGGAAAAAACGAGGTTTTCAACGATGCCGCCCGGCAGGCCCTGCGCTTTTTCAGGCAATTGACCGACAAGATCGTTCTGCGGGAGTTCGACCTGAGTCATGAAAAAGCCCGCCAGATGGGGATCGACCACTCGCCTACCCTGGTTTTTGACCCCGAGCGCTACCACATCCGCTGGCTGGGTGCACCGTTAGGTGAAGAGGGGCGCATTTTCCTGGAAGTCCTGCTGCGCATCGGCACCGCAACCAGCGACCTGAACGAGGCGGCAGCGACGGTGTTAAAAAAAATAGACCAGCCCCGTCAGGTCAAGGTGTTTGTCAGCGCCTCCTGCCCCTATTGCCCGCAGCAGGCACTGAACGCTCTCAAGGCGGCAGTGGCCAGGCCGGAACTGATCGGGCTGGAGATCATCGACATTCAGGCCAACACCGACCTGGCCGACCAGTACAGTGCCCATTCCGTCCCGCAGACCTTCGCCAATGACGTTCTCATTGCCCTGGGCGCCCAAACCGAAGAGCTGTTCATGGCCTCTTTGGACCAGATGGAACAGCAGACGATCTTTATCCCCGACAGCGACGAGGCCGAGGTGGAATGTCAGCTGGTGATCATCGGCGGCGGCCCCGCCGGCCTAACCGCCGGTATCTACGCGGCCCGCAGCGGCCTGAAATCCGTGGTGGTGGAAAAAGGGGTTTTGGGCGGACAGGTGGCCCTGACCCCGGTCGTTGAGAACTATCCGGGTATGAAAGCGGTGGGTGGCCGGACCCTGGTAGACATCATGGTCACCCACGCCTTGGAGTACGTCCAGATCTTTCCCGGCGAGGAGGTGCTGAACATTCTACCCGGCGAACCGCACGTGGTTCAGACAACCCGCAGAAAGTTCAATACCCGGGCCGTGCTCATCGCCACCGGTGCTTCACACCGTCACCTGGGAGTTCCGGGAGAGGACCGCTTCGCCGGACGTGGGGTCAGCTACTGCGCCACCTGTGACGGTCCCCTCTTCAAAGGCAAACGGGTCTTCATCGTCGGTGGCGGCAACAGCGCCGTGACCGAGGCCCTGCACCTGCACAACATGGGTGTCGCCGTCACCCTCGTTCACCGTCGGGACCGTCTCAAAGCCCAGGAGGTCCTGGTCCAACAGCTGACCGCCAACGCCATTCCGATCCGGTTCAACGCCGAAGTGCAGGAGATACAAGGCGAAAACAGGGTGACGCAGGTGGTCCTGCTCGACAACGCCAGCGGCAAAACCGATACACAGCCGGCCGACGGGGTCTTTCTGGCCATCGGCTACGATCCGGCCGTAGACCTGGCACGCAAGGTCGGGCTGGCCCTGACCGAGGAGGGGTACATCCGGCACGAGGCCTTTCGCACCAATATCCCGGGCATCTACGTGGCCGGAGACGTGGCCGGCGGCTTCAAACAGATCGTCACCGCCGCGGGCTATGGATCCGAAGCGGCCCTGGCCATTTTCGAAGACCTGATCAATCCGTACTGGAAAAAAGAGTGAGCGGGCGTTCAAAAAGCGGCGAACCGTCCCCCCCCAAATCGGTGGCCTACAGTCGGGTGACCATGTCTCACATGATGCTGCCGCAAGACGCCAACCCGGCCGGCATCGTCCACGGCGGCGTGGTAATGAAACACATCGACGACGCCGCCGGTGTGGTGGCTCTGCGCCACACCCGCTGCAACGTGGTCACCGCTTCCATCGACCGCCTCGATTTTCACAACCCCGCCTTTATCGGCAACCTGCTGACCCTGCAGGCCAGTCTGAACTTGGTGGCCACCACCTCCATGGAGGTGGGGGTGCGGGTGCAAACCGAAGATCTGCGAACCGGGGAGATCCGCCACACGGCGTCGGCCTATCTGACCTTTGTCGCGCTGGACGACCAGTTCCGACCCAGGCCGGTGCCGCCACTGCTGCTCGACACCGATGAGGATCGTCGCCGCAACCGTCAGGCCCAGGACCGGCGTCGGGTGCGTTTGGCCGAAAGAACCCATGAAGGCGCCTGCCGGACCGATCCCGAAGCCTGTCCACCGAACCGGTAACATCCGCGCCCGAAACGAAATCACACCGACCATTACCGGGTGACTCGGCCATCAAGGCCACCATCTGATCGACAATGGTCTAAACATTTTCAGGCCGGCGGATCACCAGCACCGGGATGGTGCTGCTTCGCACCACCCGCCTGGCGGTACCCCCCATCAGTGCGGCCCCGAAGACACCGAGCCCGCGGGTGCCGATGACAATGAGATCGACATCGTTGCGTCCGGCCTGGTGCAGAATCTCGTCAGCGGCGATACCCTCGCTGACAATAATCTTGTCCACCTGGAAGGCGCAGGCGTCCACCTCGCCACTGATTTCATCGCAGAAATGGCTGAGCCGACCTTTGATTTGCGATATGAAATCCGAACGCTTGGCCTCCTGGTTTTTTTTCCATTTTTCCTTGGCAGGGTGGTTGTCACTTTGAAGGGAGGTCTCGGCACTGCGCTTTTCGATGACGTGGACAATGGTGATGCGTGCACCGTAGCGCTGAGCCAGGCTGGCTGCGTAGGTGTAGGCATAGCGCGCATTTTCCGAAAGGTCAGTGGCATACAGGATATTTTGGATGGTTGGCAGCATCGCAACTCCTTACAGGTCTCGGCGCCTGAGGGACCGGCGTCGCCCAAACCAAGCAAGGGCCATCTCACCGTGGGCGAGCGATCAAAGCCAAAAACCTCCCCAGTCTGGATGAACTCAATCCCCCATGCCGGCCATGTGGTCGTCGTACATGGTTTCAAACGCCTGTTTGTGTTTGGCCTCTTCCTGAGCCAACAGTTTAAAGAGCTTAATGCAGTCTGCGTCATCGGTTTTTGCAGCCAGGACATTGTAGAGACGCAGCGCCTTTTCTTCGCGCTTCATGGCCAAACGGAGAATTTCGACAAAGTCCATCCCCGGTTCGTATTTCATGTCAACGATGTAATCACTGCGCTTGATATCCGGAATCCACTGATAGGGATACTCGACAATGGACCGATTGCCCTTTTTGAATGCTTCAAGGAGGGTCTGGTGCTTCCTTTCCTCTTCGACAAACTCAGCCAAGGACTGTCTGGATGCCGGGAAGGTCTCCTGATCCACCAATTTCTGATAAAAACGGACCGCCTGTTTCTCCCTTTCAATAGCAAAATCGAGGATCTCTTCAAAGGAATTGAAATTCATACTACCCCCTGATAAGGAAAATGATAATTGGCATCAGTCGAGCGCTGCACAAGTGCTTTTTGGCCCGAAAAACCCGGTTCTGAAATAACCGGCGACCGTTTGTGATCGTACTAAAAAAACCGCCAAGACGCCATGGATTTTTTAACGACCAGAGCGCCCCGCAACGCAACCCCACTGTGCTGGAGGAACCCCATGACCATTGACCGCGTGGTATTGGCCGTCGCCGGAACCATGATTCTGCTCTCCCTGCTGCTGTCTCAGCTCCACAGCCACCACTGGCTGTGGCTCACCGCCTTTGTCGGCGCCAATCTCCTGCAATCGAGCTTCAGCGGATTCTGCCCGCTGGTATACGTTCTCAAACCCCTGGGGATTAAACCGGGCAAGGCCTTCGATTAATCAGTGCCCATCCATAAACGGTTATTTCGCCCGATATCTTCGTTATTGCTCAAAATTTTATCCTCGGAATATCAACGATATGCCTGTGGTAAAATTTTTCGCATGCCTTGATCTCGACCAAAATTCCTCGTTTCTGGATGGGACACTAATGAACGCCCAACTGCGTCTGCAGCCAGGATTTGACCTCGCCTTCAATGGCCCAGACCCCTTTGTGGCGACCTTGGGAGTGCAGGTAGCGCCTTTTTAAATCAGCGGGCAACGTGATGGTTGCCAACTCCACCGCTTCTTCGCTGTTGCGGCGGATAAGGTAGATCACCGGCTCCTCCTTCCAGGTGTTGACGACGAAATAGTGCGAGACATCATCCTTGGATCGAATGACATAATTTCCCCGTGCCCAGTTGTTGCCCCATTCCAGGTAAAGGCGAACCGCCTCTTCCGGCGTCATTTCCCAGTCTATGGAATTGACCAGGTCTCGGTTGCGTTTGATTTCCTCAAGATTCATCATGTTACCCCCTCCGGATCGTTTGCCGTAAACATAACATCGCCGGGCCACTCTTCAAGCCCTACCGAGCACGGTGTTTTTTGAACCTGGTTTCAAATCGATCCCAAAGAACTTGCATTCTCTCAAAAATGGCGCATTATTAACCGAGAACCAATGCTCAACCGGGGGGCATCGCCCATCTGCCCATCTGTGCATGCAGAGACGAAACCCAACGG
>JAWOIA010000147.1:0-22318 GCA_046484885.1 Desulfosarcina sp.
CTCGGCCCCCAGGGTCATCTGGCTGGCGACGCGCTGGATCGTGTATCCCCGGTGATCCAGGATACCGGGCAGCCATCCGGCCAGCCAGGGCAGGTCGCCCCGCGTGCCGACCAGAGCATAGACGACCGCCACTGCGCCGATGATCGTCAGGCCGAGGCCGACCGAACGGCGCGCAGCTTCCAGCACCACCAGCGTCGTCAGGATGCCCACCCAGACGTCCTCGGGGCGGGGACGGATCTGGTTGGCGATGATGTCGATGTTCAGGGGCAGCCAGGCGCCCACCAGAATGCCCGCCGCGATCAGGGTGCCGTCGATGGCCCAGCCGATGATTCCGCGAGGGCGTTGGCCGGTAACGGGGAACAGAAGGAAGCACAGGACCAGGATGAAACCCAGGTGGATCGGGCGCTGGTAGAACAGGCCCAGTGGCTGCACCCCCGCCGACCATAGCTGGAACAGCGACAGCGCGATGCCGACCATGGTGATCACCCGCAGGATCGGGCGTGGCGTGCTGACGGGTGGGATCATGGGGCGGGTTCCAGCCGGAGGGTCACGCGGGCGCGAGGGGCAAGCGCCGACAGCGAAACCTCACGGGACGCGGTACGCAGCCGGTGGCCCGCGCCAACGTCCGCCCCCACGGCTTCGGGCCGCAGGACATAGGCGTTGCCCGGCACGGGTTCGTCGATCGCCTCGATGACATAGCCTCCCAGTCCGTCCGACGTCACCGCCGGAAGACGGCAAGCTGCGTGAAATCAACTCCGACGTGAACTGGCTTGCCGTCGGCGGCGAACACCTACTCCCTAAACCCGGGGTCAGAAAATACCCGCCGATCAATTTAAATTTGATCTACTCCTAGTGTCCATCCAGAAACAAGGAAAGCGATGCGCCACCCATTTCGGGCGACCGGCATGAGCATCGGGGTCCGGATCGCCTGCGGCGAGCCGATGGTCGCCTACGTTTCGGACAGGCAGGCGAGCGGCGGAATCGCCGCTTGTTTAATCGATCAGGGCACCGAAGCCCTGGGAGCGGTGATCGATCAACTCCCCGTCGGGCCCTTTTTGAACGATCAGGCCTTCGACTCCCGCAAGGCGATTGAGCAGTTTTAACCCCTGTTCCACCCCCAGCACCACCACCGCGGTGGCCAGAGCATCGGCGAGGGTGCAGGTGTCGGCCACGACGGTGGCGCTGACGACTCGGTTCTGAACCGGGTAGCCGCTGCGTGGGTCGATGATGTGGCTGAAAAAGCGGCCGTCGATTTCGTAGTATTGGCGGTAATCGCCGCTGGTGGCCAGGGCGCGGTCTTCAAGCCGCACCACGCTGTAGACGGCATCCGCTGCTGCCTGCGGTTGCGGAAGGTTGATGCCCACCCGCCAGGGTCGACCGTCGGGACGCTGTCCGGCCGCATAGATCTCACCGCCGATCTCCACCAGAAAATGGCTGAATCCCTTAGCGGCCAGCAATGCCGCCACCTGGTCGACCCCATAGCCCTTGGCGATGGAGCTCAGGTCCACGGTCACGTCGGGTCTCAGCTTGGTCAGGTAGCCGGAGGCCGAAATGTCGATCCGATCGAAGCCCACCCGTTGGCGGGCCGCTTCCACGGCGGTTTCGCTTGGCACCTGTCGGGGCGGGTCGTCCTGACCGAACCCCCACAGGTTGACCAGGGGTTGGATCGTTCCGTCCAGGGCGCCCCCGGTCAAGCGGTACACCTCCCGGGCCGCCAGCATGACGCGCAGAAAATCGGCCGATACGGCAAAGGGCGCATCGATATCGGACTGGGCGTTGAAGCGGCTGATCTCACTGTCGGGCCGGTAGGTGGACATGCTGCGGTTGATCGCCTCCAGCCGCTGGTCCAGCGCGGTCTTCAAACGCGCCAGGTCCGCCGAACGTCCGGCCACCACCTTGATCCGATAGGTGGTGCCCATGGTCATGCCGGTGATGGTCTGTTCCTCGGGGTTGTCGCAAGCGCTCAGCGACCACCCGCACAGGAACAGCAGGCAAAGAATTGTGAGGATGCGCATGCTGAATCCGGACGAGACAGTCGATGGTAGTGCACTACATCGCGTTGTCAGACAATCGTCAGATCAACCTTCAACAGCAGCAGGATAAAGATGATCAGGCTGACGAGGATGCGATACCAGCCGAAAACCTTGAATCCATAGCGCGTCAGAAAGCCGATGAAGCCCTTGATGGCCAGCATGGCCACCACAAAGGCAATGGCATTGCCGACGGCCAGGGCCGGAAGGCTTTCAACGCTCAGCCACTCCCTGGATTGGTACAATTTATACCCCGCGGCGGCAAACATCGTGGGGACGGCCAGAAAAAAAGAGAACTCAGCAGCGGTTTTGCGGTCCAGTCGCTGGGTCATGCCGCCGATGATGGTCGCCGCCGAGCGTGAAACTCCCGGGATCATCGCCAAACACTGGAAAAGACCGATCTTCAACGCTTTGGAATAGGTCACCGCATTATCGGATGAGGGGCCTTTTTTTTCAAACCATTGGTCAATGCCAATCAGAATCACGCCCCCAATGAAGAGCATAATGGCCACCACCAGCACACTTTCGAGCAGCATATCGATATAATCGATAAGCAAAAACCCGATCACGGCTGCGGGCAGAAAGGCCGCCAACAGCTTGTAGTAAAAATCAAGGCTTTGGAAAAACCGTTTCCGGTAGAGTACCACCACCGACAATATGGCTCCGAACTGAATGTTCACGATAAACATCTTGACGAAACCGGTGCTCTCGACACCCAGCAGGGCTTGGGTCAGAATCATGTGTCCGGTTGACGAAACCGGTAAAAACTCGGTCAGCCCTTCCACGATGGCGATGATGATGATTTCGGTAAGCGTCATGGTGTTCCTAAATCGGGGCTGCCATTCTTGGCAGGGGTTCCGGTGACCGGGGATTCGTACCAGCAGCGGATGTGGCTGTCAAGGCCAAGCTTCGGATGCCGACAGCACGCAATCACCCCCTGACGGGGGCGGCGGGCGCAACCGGCAATTCTCTTGACAAGCACCGCGGGTTCCTCCACAGTCGTCGTCGAAAACAGTCCCCTTTGTGATTGGAAAATGCCATGAACGCTCAATTGGTGCAGCACCTGGCCGGCGAGATCGAAACCCTGAAAGCAAGCGGCCTCTACAAGGACGAACGGGTGATCACCTCGGCCCAGCAGGCCGCTATCACCGTCGGCGGCGGAAAGACGGTCCTCAATTTCTGTGCCAACAACTACCTTGGGTTGGCCAACCACCCCGGCCTGGTCGAAAAAGCGCAGGCGGCCCTGGCGACCTATGGCTTCGGCATGTCCTCGGTTCGTTTCATATGCGGAACCCAGGAGATCCACAAAACCCTGGAAGTTCGCATCAGCCGTTTTCTGGGAACCGAGGACACCATCTTGTACAGCTCCTGTTTTGATGCCAACGGCGGCCTTTTCGAAACCCTGCTCGATGAAAGCGACGCCGTGATCAGCGATTCCCTCAACCACGCCAGTATCATCGATGGGATCCGACTTTGCAAAGCCAGACGCTTGCGTTACCGCAACAACGACATGGCCGATCTGGAACGCCAGCTGCAGGCGGCATCCGGTTGCCGGTACCGGTTGATTGCCACAGACGGGGTTTTTTCCATGGACGGCATCATTGCTGATCTCAAGGGTATCTGCGACCTGGCCGATCACTATGACGCGCTGGTGATGGTCGACGACTCACATGCCGTTGGGCTGGTCGGCGACCATGGTCGCGGTACTCCGGAGCACTGTGGCGTTTCCGATCGGGTCGATATCATCACCGGTACATTGGGCAAAGCGCTTGGCGGCGCATCCGGCGGGTTCACCTCGGGTCGGAAGGAGATCGTGGCCTGGCTGAGACAGCGTTCCCGGCCCTATCTTTTTTCCAACTCCCTGGCGCCGGTTATCACCGCCACGTCGATCGCCGTGTTGGACCTGCTCGAAGCACGTTCGGACCTGTTGGCGCGGCTTGGGGAAAACAGCCGCTACTTCAGAACCCATATGCAAGCGGCCGGTTTTACGCTGGTGCCTGGTCAACACCCCATCATTCCGGTCATGCTGGGCGACGCGGTGCTGGCGCAGGAGATGGCCGCGCGCATGCTTGAGGCCGGCATTTACGTGGTCGGCTTCTGCTTTCCGGTGGTACCCAAAGGGCAGGCGCGCATCCGGACCCAGATTTCAGCTGCACACACCCGGGAACACCTGGACCGCGCCATCGCGGCCTTTATCCGGGTGGGCCGGGAACTTGACGTAATCCATTAGGCCCAGCAGGCGGGTGTTCCAATGAAAACCATGCAAGCCATTGTCAAGGCCAAACCCGAAATCGGTATCTGGATGGAATCGGTCGCGTTTCCGAGCATCGGCCACAACGACGTGCTGATCAAGGTCGTCAAAAGCGCCATCTGCGGGACCGACATCCATATCTACGATTGGGATCAATGGTCCCGCAGGACCATTCCCACACCGATGACCATCGGCCATGAATTTTATGGGATCGTCACCGAGATCGGCAGTGAAGTCCGGGGCCTGCAAGAGGGGGACCGGGTTTCGGCCGAAGGCCACATCACCTGCGGCCACTGCCGCAATTGCCGGGCCGGCAAGCGCCACCTGTGCCGCAACACCATCGGTGTGGGGGTCAACCGGCCCGGATGTTTCGCCGAATATGTCAGCCTGCCGGCGGCCAATGTTTTTTTGCTGCCGGAAATGATCAGCGACGACATCGCCGCCATTCTGGACCCGTTCGGCAACGCCACGCACACAGCCCTCTCTTTTGATCTGGTCGGTGAAGATGTGCTGATCACCGGGGCCGGTCCCATCGGCATCATGGCCGTGGCCATTGCCCGCCATGTGGGGGCCCGATATGTCGTGGTCACCGATGTCAACGACTATCGACTCGAAATCGCCGCGCGCATGGGGGCGACGGCGGCCATCAACGTAACCCGCAGTTCCATCGGGGAGACGGTGCAGCGGTTGGGCATGAAAGAGGGGTTTGACGTGGGGCTGGAGATGTCCGGCAATGTGCGGGCTTTTCGAGATATGCTCGCAGCCATGAACTACGGCGGGCAGGTGGCGCTTCTGGGGATACCCGCCGGCGAAGTGGCCTTGGATTTGACCCAGATCATCCTCAAAGGTCTGAAGATCAAAGGGATCTATGGCCGGGAGATGTTCGAAACCTGGTACAAGATGATCAGTATGCTCCAGAGCGGCCTGGATATCTCCCCGGTCATCACCCACCGTTTTGATGTGGCTGATTTTCGGCAGGCTTTCGACGTCATGCGCTCAGGCCGGTCCGGCAAGGTGGTCATGCAATGGGCCTGAACAGGATTCAACCGCCCATATTTCCAGACGATCCCGGCCCGAGCACCGGGCCGGGAGGTCGCGGGCCTCACTTCCCTTTACGAGGCTCCGGTCATCGCATAATGAACGCACCCCTCCTTGAAGTCAGGGACTTGCGGATCCATTTTGAGGTGCGGGAAGGTTCGGCCAAGGCCGTGGATGGTATTTCCTACCACCTCCATACCGGTGAAACCCTTGGATTGGTCGGGGAAAGCGGCTGCGGCAAGACGGTTTCCTCCCTGGCGATTCTCAAACTTCTCGATGTCCCGCCTGCGGTCTATGAGGGTGGATCGATTCTGTTTGAAGGCCGGGATCTTCTCCAGGCCGACGAGAGAAGTCTGCGTCGCATCCGCGGCAAGGCCATCACCATGATCTTTCAGGAGCCCATGACCTCCCTGAACCCGCTCCTTTCTGTCGGTTTGCAGATCGAAGAGGTCCTTTTGGGGCACGAAAAAATACGACGGGCCGAAGCGCGGGAGCGAACCATCGACCTGTTGAACCGGGTGGGCATTCCTTCGCCCCACAAGCGGGTGGACGACTATCCCTATCAACTTTCCGGAGGCATGCGGCAACGGATCATGATCGCGCTGGCATTGGCCTGCAACCCCCGGCTGCTGATTGCCGATGAACCGACCACCGCCTTGGATGTCACCATCCAGGCCCAGATTTTAGACCTTTTGATGGATCTGCAGGAGGAACTCGGGATCAGTATCCTTCTGATCACCCACGATCTTGGGGTGATCGCTGAGACCGCCGACCGGGTGGCGGTGATGTACGCCGGACGCATCGTCGAACATGCCGATGTCGGGGCCATCTTTGAAAACCCGCTGCACCCGTACACCCAGGGGTTGTTGCGATCCATACCCCGAATCGATGAAGCCCAGCGACCCCGCCGCTTGACCGAGATCGCCGGCCGGGTGCCCAATCTCTGCTTTTTACCGCCGGGGTGCGCTTTTTTCGACCGCTGCCCCAACCGGGTCAATCGCTGCCGTGAAAAACGGCCCGCACTCCAGTCGCTGCGCGAACCCGACCATCACGTCGCGTGCTGGGTGGCCCAGGGCAAGGGATGATCGGCATGGCAACCCAAGCGCTGCTCACGGTGACAGACCTGGTCAAACACTTCCCCATCCGGCGGGGACTCCTCTCCCGGGAAGTGGGGCGGGTTCATGCCGTCGACGGTGTCAGCCTGGCGGTCATGCCGGGCCAAACCCTGGGGTTGGTGGGAGAGAGCGGCTGTGGCAAGACCACCGCCGGCAAAACCATGTTGAAGCTGATCGAGCCGACCGCCGGTAGCATCCGCTATGCGGGCGAGGATATCACCCATTTGAATCGCAAGCAGATGAAGCGGCTGCGCCGCAAGATGCAGATCATTTTCCAGGACCCCTTTTCCTCTCTCAACCCGCGCCAGACCGTGGGCAGTATCATTGCAGCACCCCTGGAGATTCATGGTCTGGTGGTCAACAGCGAAAAGGAGGACCGAATTGCGCAGCTGTTGCGGCAAGTGGGCCTGCCGGCGGCGTCCATGCGGCGCTATCCGCATGAATTTTCAGGGGGTCAACGCCAGCGGATCGGTATCGCCCGGGCTCTGGCGGTCGACCCGACCCTGATCGTTGGGGATGAACCGGTCTCCGCCCTGGATGTCTCCATCCAGGCGCAGATTCTCAATCTGCTCGAGGACCTGCAGGATGAACTGGGACTGACTTATATCATTATTGCGCATGATCTGAGTGTCATCCGCCACATGGCCGACACCATCGCGGTCATGTACCTGGGCAAGGTTGTCGAAACCGCATCCAGCGTCGAGATCTATCGGCGTCCGCTCCATCCTTACACAGCGGCGCTGCTGGCAGCGGTGCCGATCCCGGATCCGAAACGCAAACGGCGGCGAATGGCGCTCAAGGGCGATGTGCCGTCGCCCATCAACCCGCCGTCGGGGTGCCGGTTTCACCCGCGCTGCCCCAAGCGCTTTGAACCCTGCAGCGCCATCGATCCGACTTTCCGGGCGCTGGACCCGGAACATTGGGTGGCTTGCCATCTGTACCGCTGACGGCAGTCCCCCGGCTCAGGTTAGGCATTCGAGAGGTCAACCGTGTTGCAATACATCATAAAACGAATCCTGCAAGCCATACCGCTGCTGATTGGGGTCTCGATCATCGGGTTCTCGATGATGCACTTGGCCCCGGGCGGCCCCTTGGCGGTCTACACCCTCAACCCGACCATCACGGCCCAGGATATCGAACGGATCAAAATTGTTTTCGGGCTGGATCAACCGGTCTACATTCAGTACCTGAAATGGGCCTACGGGATCTTCACCGGCAACTGGGGCAACACCTTTTTTGGTGGGCGCCCGGTGCTCGATGTGATCCTGGAGCGAATTCCTGCCACCTTGTTGCTGATGGGCTCGGGGATGGCGCTGGCAATGGTCATCGGAATGTGCATCGGCATTCTGGGAGCGGTCAAACGCTACTCGATCTTTGACTACCTGGCCACGTCCGGGGCGATGGTGGCCCTTTCTTTTCCCACCTTCTGGTTCGGCCTGATGGCCATTTTTATTTTCTCGCTCAAGCTGGGCTGGCTTCCCTCCGGTGGAATGTACACCTTGGGTGGCGAGGAAACCATCCTCGACCTGATTAGGCATCTGATTCTACCCACCATGGTTCTGGCGCTGGTCCTGGTGGCTCAGTGGAGCCGCTACACCCGCTCGAGTTTTCTGGAGGTGATTCATCAGGATTACATCCGAACCGCCAAATCCAAGGGCCTGAGCCCCAGCCGCATCCTTTTCCGCCACGCCTTTCCCAACGCCGTCTCGCCGCTGATCGCCCTGGCCGGTGTCCAGCTGCCCTGGCTCTTTTCCGGGGCCCTGATTACCGAGACCATTTTCAGCTGGCCCGGCATGGGTCGGCTCTTTGTCGATGCCCTGACCATGAAGGAGTACCCCATTCTGATGGGGATGGTCATGATTACCGCCATGGCGGTGATCCTTGGAAACCTGTTGGCGGATCTGATCAACGCCCTGATCGATCCTCGGATCAGGCTGGAATAATGGCACCTCAACGCTTACCCGACCCTTTATCCGATCAAGCCGCGCCGGAAACCATCAGCAGGGCCCGCGCAATAGCCCAGGGTCCGGCCGCCACGCATCACTATGAAACCCAGCTGCGGCGGATCTGGCGGCGCTTTGTGGGCCATCGCCTGGCCGTGATCGGCGCATGTGTGGTGCTCGGCCTGCTGGCCATGGCACTGCTGGCGGGATGGGTATCGCCCCACGACCCATTGGCCCTGGACACCCAGCGGCGGTTCATTCCACCGCTGCAAAATTCCTCCTTTATCCTGGGCACGGATGAGATGGGCCGCGATATATTGAGCCGGCTGTTCTTCGGGGGCCGTATCAGCTTGGTGGTGGGAATCGCCGCCATGTTCGCCACCATCGTCACCGGAATGACCATTGGCGTCATCTCCGGCTTCTACGGCGGCAGGGTGGACAACCTCCTGATGCGCTTTACCGACACCATGCTCTGCTTTCCCCAGGTGTTTTTGCTTTTGGTGCTGGCCGCTTTCATCACACCGACGGTGATCTCCATCGCCCTGATCATCGGTTTGACCTCCTGGATGGAGGTGGCGCGGATCATCCGCGCCCAGATTCAGTATATCAAGGAGCAGGATTTTGTTCAGGCCGCGTTTGCCTTGGGGGCCTCGGAGGCCCGGATCATGTTCAGGGAGCTGCTGCCCAACGCCGTGGCGCCGGTCATGGTTTCTGCCACCCTCAACGTCGCTAACGCGGTGCTCATGGAGTCCTACATCAGCTTTTTGGGATATGGCATTCAGCCGCCCCTGGCCAGTTGGGGCAACATGTTGACCAATGCCCAGTCCTATTTCGACCTTGCTCCCTGGCTGGCCATTTTGCCGGGGATCATGATCACCCTGACGGTGATGAGCTTCAACTTTCTGGGCGACGGCCTGCGCGATGCGCTGGATCCACGGCTTCGCATGTAGCTCGCGGTCGCCCATTATGCCGACCCGGAGGTGAAATCACGCTAGCGAACGATTTTTCCGCCGCCTCTGTAACCCCACCAACCCATTCAACGTGCGAGAGGAGAACCGCCATGAAGTCCAAAAAGATCACCCGCCGTCAATTTATCAAAACTACCGGCAGCGTTGCCGCCCTGGCCGCCCTGTCCGGATCGGGTGTGGCCCTGCTGCCGCGTCGGGCCTGGGCCAAGAAAAACAACGTCATCGTCGGCATGACCCAGGAGCCGGTCAACTTCAACCCGCTGCTCTACGTCAACTCGGGCACCGAAGAGGTCCCCGAAGCCTGCATGTTCGACGCCCTCTGGGACATCAACCACAACGGCGAGTTCGTGCCCAACCTGGCGGTCCGGGTCCCGACTTTAGAAAACGGCGGTATTTCCGAAGATGGCCGGGTGTGGCGTGTTGAACTCAAACAAGGGGTGAAATGGCAGGACGGCGCGCCGTTCACGGCCACAGACGTCGCGTTCACCTATCAGACCATCGTCAACCCCGATGTGGCCATCCGATCCCGTTCCGGGTTCGATTTGATCTCCGATTTCAAGGTCATTGACGACCATCACGTGGAGATTCACCTCTCCGAACCCTATGTCCCCTTTGCTTGGGCCTGGCAGAAGATGCACGTGGTCCCGGCCCACATTCTCTCCACGGTTGACAATCTCAACACCGCCCCGTTCAACACCCAGCCTATCGGCAGCGGGCCTTACAAGCTGGTCCGACGGGTGGCGGGGAGCCACATGGTCTACACCAGAAACCCCGATTACCATCGGGGGGCGCCGGCCATCGAAACCGTAATTCACAAGTTCGTTCCGGACCAGACGGTGCTCTATACCCAGTTCAAGACCGGAGAGGTCGATGTGCTGGGGCTCCACGGCGTGCCGCCCGAACGATTCGAAGAGTCCCGGACCCTGATCGGGCGGGATGCCTTGGAAACGCCGGCTCCCTGGGTCGAATTCATCTATTTCAACTGCGGAAAACCGATGTTCAGCGACAAGGTGGTGCGGCAGGCCCTCTATTACGCGGTCGACAAGGAGCGCTGGATCAAGGATATTTACTACGGTCTGCCTCCGCGGACCCTCTCCTACCTGCACCCCACCCACTGGGCCTACAATGCGCAGCTCAAGGACCCGGGCCACGACCCCCGGCGGGCCGCCGAAATGCTGGATGCTGCCGGCTGGAAGAAAGGCGGCGACGGCATTCGGGAAAAGGACGGGGTCAAACTGCGCTTTTCCATGTCGACCACGGCCGGATCCAAAGCCCGGGAGCAGGCCCAGGCCATGATCCAGGCCGGCTGGAAGGAGATCGGTGTGGCCATGGAGATCAAAAACATGCCGGCTTCCGTGGTCTGGGGCGACTACACGACGCGCAGCCAGTTCGACACCCTGATGGTGGGATGGGAGCCGACCGTGGGCATGGATCCCGACTACACCGCCCGTTGCCATTCCAAACACATTCCGGTCAAGACCGGCACCGGGTCGAACTACGTTCAATATGAAAACCCGGCCCTCGACAAGCTCCTGGATGAAGGCGTGCTCATCTCCGACATGGCCAAGAGAAAGGCGGTCTACGACCAGATCCAGGCCATCTTGCACGAGGATGTGCCCTTTGCCCCCATTTTCGCCTATATGTTCATGTATGGCAAGAAAAGCGATTTGCAAGGATACGAGATCAACCCCTATCTGACCGACATTACCTGGAACATCCAGGACTGGTCCTGGGAATAGGGCGGGCGCTAGCGGTTGAGCGTCAACACCGTCCGCGGGAATGGCACCCTTGGGACCGTCATTCCCGCGGCCATTTTTTTCCATGGCGTCGTCAGGGCGGGGATATACTTGCCTGATAGTGAACACTCCGCGGGGAGCAGCCTATGAGAGCCGAAATCATGGCAACGGGAGAGGAGATTCGATGCGGTGCACTGGTGGATAGCAACTCGGCCTATATCGCCGACCAGCTGGAGCAAAACGGTTTCGAGGTGCTGCGGCACACCAGTGTGGGGGACGATCTGTCCATGCTGGTCGCCACCCTGCGTGAGATCAGCCAGCGTGTGGATGTGGCGGTGGTGACCGGCGGTCTGGGGCCGACCACCGATGATCGCTCCGCCGCAGCGGCAGCCCTGGCCGCCGGGGTAGAAACGGTCTTCGATCAGCAGGCCTTTGAAAATGTGGTGCGCTTTTTCGAGGCGTTCAAGCGGCCCATGACCCCCTCGAACCGCAAACAGGCCTATCTGCCCGCCGGAAGCCGGGTGCTGGCCAATGCGGTCGGAACCGCGCCCGGCTTTTCGCTGGATATCGGTGGCTGCCGGTTTTTTTTTCTGCCGGGCGTTCCCTATGAGATGAAACGCATGCTGGTCGAGCAGGTGATCCCTGACCTGCTGACGCTGCTGGGGGCCGCGGCCATGCACAGCCGGGTCAAAACCATCACCACCTTCGGCCTGCCCGAATCCCAGGTCGGCGAAACGGTAGCCGGGGTCGAAGCTGCCTTTCCCGGCCTCAAGCTCGGTTTGCGGGCCAGTTTTCCACAGATACAGGTGAAGCTTTACGGCCGTGACAGCGATGGCGTGCGGCTGCAACAGCACCTTGATGCGGCCGGCCGATGGGTGGGGCAGCGCCTGGGCAACCGTGTGATTTCCGAAAACGGTGACAGCATGGAAGCCGTGGTGGGGCGCCTGTTGGTGGAAAGGGGGGCCACCCTCGCCCTGGCCGAGAGCTGCACCGGCGGGCTGGTGGCCAACTGGCTGACCAATGTGGCCGGCAGTTCCCGCTATTTCCTTTTCGGTGGGGTGACCTATGCCAACCGGGCCAAGATGGATCTGCTTGACGTCAGTGATCAAACCTTGCAAGAATACGGTGCCGTTCACGAGGAGACCGCCCGGGAGATGGCCGAAGGGGTCCGTCGCCTGGCCGGCTCCGACTACGGGCTCTCGACCAGCGGCATCGCCGGCCCCGACGGCGGTAGCACAGACAAGCCGGTGGGCACTGTCTGCATCGGTTTTGCCGGGCCGGAGGGCGCTTTTGGCCGCCGGCTCTATTTTCCTTTCGGCAAGCGCTTGATGAACAAACGGATCTTTGCCATGGCGGCCCTGGACACCCTTCGCAAGGCACTGCTTAAAAAGGCCGCTAGACCAAAAGTTGACGATTAATCAAAAGGATTCCGATGATTCTTCCAGTTATCCTTGCAGGTGGCAGCGGCACCCGGCTCTGGCCCCTATCGCGGGCCCTGTATCCCAAGCAGCTGATCAGCCTGGTGGACCGGCACACCATGCTTCAGAACACGGTGCTGCGTCTGGTCGGCCTGGCGGACATGGCCAAGCCGATGGTGATCTGCAATGACGAGCACCGCTTCATGGTGGCAGAACAGCTTCGCTGCATCGACATCCAGGCTGAGGCCATCGTTTTGGAGCCGGTAGGCAGAAACACGGCTCCCGCCCTGGCCGTGGCGGCGCTTTGGGCGATTGAAGCGGGCAGCGACCCGGTCTTGCTGATTCTGCCCGCCGATCATCATATCCGGTTTACCAAAAAATTCCAGGAGGCCATCCAAGCCGGCTGTGACCACGCCCAGGCCGGCCGCCTGATCACCTTCGGCATCGTTCCCCACAAGCCTGAAACCGGCTACGGCTATATTAAAATGGGACGGCACCTGCCGTCGGCGGGTGCCGATGGGGCAGCCGTGACCATTGAGGCCTTCGTCGAGAAACCGGATCTGGAGACCGCCAGACGATACGTGGCTTCCCACTCCTACTGCTGGAACAGCGGCATCTTCCTGTTCAAGGCCTCCCAGGCCTTGAAAGCACTGCAGACCTTTGTTCCCGACATTGTCGCGGCCTGTCGCCAGGCCATCAAAAAGGGGCAACCCGATCTGGACTTTTTCCGATTGGATCGGGCGGCTTTCGCGGCCTGTCCCGCCGACTCCATCGACTATGCCATCATGGAGCGAACCGACATCGGGGCCATGGTTCCTCTGGCGGCCGGTTGGGACGACCTGGGGTCTTGGGAAGCCCTCTGGCAGGCGGGGCCAAAGGATGAGCTGCAGAACGTGGTCAAAGGGGATGTGGTGCTGCAGGATGTCACCGACTCGTACCTGCACGCCGAGAGCCGCCTGGTTGCAGCCGTCGGATTGAAGGATCACATTGTGGTCGAGACCTCGGATGCGGTCATGATCTCGCCCCGGGACCGGGTTCAGGATGTCAAAGGCCTGGTGGACCAGCTCAAGGCCCGCAACCGTGAAGAGACCCGGACCCACCAGCGGCAATACCGGCCGTGGGGAACGGTGGACCAGTTGGTCAGCGGTGGTCGATTCCAGGTCAACCGGATCACCGTCAAGCCCGGCGGTGCCCTCTCGCTCCAAAAACATTTCAACCGCTCCGAACACTGGATTGTTGTGCGTGGGACAGCCCTGGTCACGCGAGGCGACGAGCGCTTTGTCCTGAAAGAGGAGAGTTCGACCTACATCTCGGCCGGCGTGGCCCATCGACTGGAAAACCCCGGCAAGATCGCCCTGGAGTTGATCGAGGTGCAGACGGGTGGCTATATCGGTATGGACGACATCTCACGGCTGGAGGACCGTTACGGCCGGCATCGTCAAGAGGGGGGTGAGTGAATCATGAACAGAAAAATCATCGAGTGCGTTCCCAATTTTTCAGAAGGCGGCAATACTGAGACCATCGACGCCATTGCCCGGGCCATCAGAGAGACCCCGGGGTGCACGTTGCTGGATGTGGATCCGGGAAAATCGACCAATCGGACCGTAGTGACCTTTGTGGGTGACCCCGAAGCCGTGGTTCAGGGGGCCTTGAACGGCGCCAGGATCGCCCGTGAGCGCATTGACATGCGCACCCACCGTGGAGAGCATCCCCGCATGGGTGCCATGGACGTCTGCCCGTTCATCCCTGTTGCCAACGTCAGCATGGATGAGTGTGTGGCGGTCTCGAAGACTTTCGCCCGGCTGGCCTCGGAAGCACTGGGGGTCCCTTTTTTCCTCTACGAGGCCGCGGCGGTTCACGATTACCGGCGTAAATTGCCCCAGATTCGGCAAGGGGAATACGAGGGTCTGGCCGAGCGCCTGAAACTGCCGCAATGGAAGCCCGACTTCGGACCGGCCGCCTTTGTGCCGCAATGGGGGGCCACCGTCACCGGCGCGCGTTCTTTTCTGATCGCTTACAACGTCAATATTCTGGGAACCAGCAACCAGGCCCACCGCATCGCCTTGAACCTGCGCGAGGCGGGTCGCGGGCCGGATGCGCCGGGCCGCTTGAAAGCGGTCAAGGGCATGGGCTGGTTCGTGGGTGAATACAACCTGGCCCAGGTGACGGTCAACCTGACCGACTACCAGGTAACCCCGATCCACGTCATGTTCGAGGCGGTCAAAAAGGAAGCCGCAGCCTTGAACGTCGCAGTGGCTGGTTCCGAGGTCGTCGGGCTGATCCCCCTGCAATCGATTCTGATGGCCGCCGACTACTACATCGCCCAAGAGAACCTCTTTATCCTGGACGAGGATCAGAAGATCCGACTGGCGGTGGAGCGCCTGGGCCTTAACAGTGTGGCGCCTTTCGACCCGCAGGAGAAAATCATTGAGTACCGCGTTGCCGAAAAAAGGGACGAACCCTTGGCCGGCATGAGCTTGAGGGGCTTTATTGAAGAGGTGGCCTCGCGATCATCTGCGCCGGGCGGTGGATCGGTGTCGGCCGCCCTGGCGGCCATGGGTGCCGGATTAGGGGCCATGGTGGGCAAACTGACTTACGGCGTGAGAAAGTTTGAGGCGCAGGAGGCGCAGATGCGCAACTCCATCCCGCCCCTGCACCAAACGGTGGCGCGCTTGATTCCCATGATCGATGCCGACACGATGGCTTTCAAGGACTACATGGAGGCGCTGCGCCTGCCCCGAGGCACCGCCGCGGAGCGCGCGGAGCGGACCGAACGCATGCAGGCGGGCCTGGAAAAGGCCGTCGATGTCCCCTTGACGACCATGCAGCTGGGTGACGGGGCCTGGAATGCCTTGTGCGACGTGGCCCGCTATGGCAACCCGGCCTCGCGGTCCGACGTGGAAGTGGCCGCCAAGGCCTTGGAGGCGGGGATCTGGGGGGCCCACAAAAATGTTATGATCAATCTGGCTGAGATTGCGGACGAGGCCTTTCGATCCCGCATCACCCGAGAAGCCGCGGCCATCGTCGACCGCGCGGCCCGACAATGCACCCAGGTTTGTGAAATCCTGCAAGCCCGCAAAAAGACCGGTCCGTGAGGCTGGGATCCAAATGAAAGTCTGAGACGGAATGCCCTGGGATCTTTGCCTCGATCTGCCACCACCGCAGGCGGCCGACCCGGAGGCGGTCCGGCGGGCCGTCGCTCGGGCGTTGGGCCGGCAGGTCGAACGCGACCGCCTGGTCATTACGCGCCGCACCATCGATGCCCGCAAAGGGCGGATCCAGGTCAATTTGGGCGTTCGGGTTCATGCCGACGGAGAACCCCTGACGCCGCAGCAGCCCGAGTTCCGTTACCGGGATGTGCGCGCCGCGGTGCCGGTGGTGATCGTTGGCGCCGGCCCGGCGGGCCTTTTTGCGGCCCTGCGGTTGTTGGAACTGGGACTTCGACCGGTGCTGGTCGAGCGGGGCAAGCCCGTCAAGCCCCGTTTACGCGATGTCGCGGCCCTGAATCGGCGCGGGATCCTGAACAGCGAATCCAACTATGCCTTCGGTGAGGGCGGCGCGGGCACCTTCTCCGACGGCAAACTCTATACCCGATCCAAAAAACGGGGGGATCCCCATCGAGTGCTGCACCGTTTCCATCAACACGGCGCTGCGGCCGATACGCTCATCGATGCCCACCCGCACATCGGCTCGAACCGTCTGGGAGCGATCGTCTCCGCCATGCGGCACACCATCGAGAGCCATGGCGGGGAGATTCATTTTCAGCAAAAAGTGGTCGAGCTGTTGATTCGGGGCGGTCGGGCCGGCGGGGTGCTCCTGGCCGATGGGCACCGCATCCGGGGGCGTGCGGTGATCCTGGCCGGAGGTCACAGCGCCCGGGGGCTTTATCGGATGTGTCTGGCCCAAGGGATCGCCCTGGCGGCCAAGCCCTTTGCCATGGGCGTGCGGGTGGAGCATCCCCAGGGACTTATCGACCGCATCCAGTACCACGGCCAATCCCGGGGCGGATTTCTGCCCGCGGCGGCCTACCGTCTGGCCGCTCAAGTGGAGGGGCGCGGCGTTTACACCTTCTGCATGTGCCCGGGGGGATTTATTGTGCCCGCCGCCACTGAACCCGACGCCGTGGTGGTCAACGGCATGTCCTTTTCCAAACGCAATTCCCCCTATGCCAATGCCGGTGTCGTGGTTGAGATCGGCCTGGCGGACATACCCGATTGGGAGTCGGCGGGCCCACTGGCCGGTTTGGCCTATCAGCAGGCCTTGGAACGGGCGGCCTTTCGCAATGGGGGCGGCGGGGTTGTGGCTCCCGCCCAGCGCCTGGCCGACTTTGTCGCCGATCGATCCTCCGGCGATCTGCCGGCTTGCTCCTATCCACCGGGAGTGGCCGCCTCTGCGCTGCACCAGTGGCTGCCGGATGGCATCCGCCGGCGACTGCAGGCGGGCTTTAAAGCTTTTGACCGCAGAATGAGAGGCTTTCTCACCAACGATGCGTTGGTGGTAGGGGTCGAGTCCCGCACCTCCTCCCCGGTGAGGATCCCCCGGGCTCCGCAAACCCTGCAGCATGTCGCGGTGCAGGGGCTGTTTCCCTGCGGGGAAGGCGCCGGGTATGCCGGCGGCATCGTCTCCTGCGCCCTGGACGGCGAGCGGGTCGCCGAGGCGGTCGAGCGCTACGTCACCGCCCG
Source organism: Desulfosarcina sp. (assembly GCA_046484885.1). Lineage (GTDB taxonomy): Bacteria > Desulfobacterota > Desulfobacteria > Desulfobacterales > Desulfosarcinaceae > Desulfosarcina. The sequence continues at coordinate 17,182 of JAWOIA010000147.1, forward strand.
CTGAGGATGGGCTATCCCTCCCGGGCGTAGTTCAGAATCAGGTCCATGTAGATCTGGGAGGCCAGATTCACCTGGGAGAGCGGCACCGACTCTTCGGCGGTGTGGGCTTTTTCCAGCCGTCCCGGACCCAACAGGATGGGCTTGATCCCGGCGGCCCAGAGGGTGGCGGCATCGCTGTGACTGGGAAAACTGGCGGGGGAAAAGGTCAGCGCGTGGCGCTCGTACACGGTTTTCAACAACTCTACCAGCGGCCCTTTCTGGGCCAGTTCGTAGCCGGCGTGAATGGTGTTGAAGTGCAGCGCGGCCTCGCCCTGGGCATTGGCCCGAAGGTAGTCGGTGTGTAGCTCCTCCAGGGCAAAGGTGAGCTGGCCCATGTTGGTCAAAGCGGGCAGGTGCAGATCGATCCAGGCTTCGCAGCTGTCAGGCACGGCAAAGCCGGATCGGGCGCTGGTCAGGTCCCGCAGGTTGTAAACCCCGTTCGCCAGCTCCCGGTCGAAATAGCCGATATAGGCCAGCAGCAGACGCAGCATGTCGGTGGCGGCGTTGTTGGCCTGGGGGGCCAGGCTGGCATGGACCCGCCGCCCCTGGGTGGTCAGCTGGATCTCCAGATAGCCGTAATGACTCAAGCACGGGAGCAGATCGGTGGGTTCGCCCACGATCGCCGCTGAGAAGTCGTACTCCCTGACCAGGCGCTGGGCCCCGTCCCCGTAGTCCTCTTCCCCGACCACCAGGGCCAGGGCCACGGGCCGGTTGGTGTGGCCGTTTTCCCACAACGTCAGAAAGGCTTCGATCATGGCCGCGCAGCCGCCCTTCATGTCCGCCGTGCCCAGCCCGGAGGCGGTATCGCCCTCCAGGCTGAATTCATAGGACTCTAAGTCGTAGGCTTCGACGGTGTCCAGGTGCCCCACCAGCACCAGCTCCGCTTCAACGTCGTCGGGCTCCACGATCAGGTTGTGGCGGTCCTCGTCCACCGTCTGGCGCACCACGGGAAGGCCGTGGCGTTTGAGGTAGCTGTAAAGGAAATCGACCAGGTCGTTCTCTTTGCCCGGCGGGCTGTAGATGTTCACCATTTTTCGCAGCAGCTGTTGCAGGCGCCGCCCGTTGGTGGTCAGCTTCCGTTCAAACACGCTCGTCCGGCCCCCTATCCGGGTCATCGACCGTATAGCGGCTGATCCGGTCTTTGCGGCGCACCTCCTGCCGGCGGCGGTCGTCGTCCACATTCATGGTCAAATATACATGCCGGCGGGCCTGGTCGAACCCCATCTTGCTGAAAAACCGCAGGGATGCGGCGTTGTCGGCATCGGTGTCCACCATGATGATGCGCGCGCCGGCATGGATCATGGCGCTTTTGAGCTGGCGGAACAATCGCTGGGCGACGCCGGACTGCTGATAATCGGGGCGAACCCCCAGCCAGATCAGATAGCCGTAAGTCCAGGAGTGGTGCTTGTCGATGACCGTGCCAAGGGCGAAACCGATCACGGTCTGGTGGTCGTCCTCGGCCACGAAGCAGAATTCGTTGTCGGTTTGGAAAAAACCGACCACCTCGTATTCATCCCAGGTCCGGTAGGCATTGGGGGCGCTGCGGGCCGTGAAAAGACGCTCTCCCAGGTGGTAGATGGGGGGAATGTCGTCGATGGTCATCAACCGGACGGTTACGCTTGGCCCACCGTTGGAATCAGTGGGCTGCAGGGTTGTGAGTGGTTCTGCGTCTTGCATGGGGCACGCTCCTGTCGGCACGCTGACGCTTGCTGTCGGCCGGTAGCTTGGGTTCCACCTCTACCACAGCCTGGGCCGCATGCCAAACGGCTTTTGGGCGGGGTTTTTTTCCATTTTCTTTTGGGCCGGAATGCTTTAGGATCGGAGCCCGGATTCAAGCCCAGATACGGCCCATACCCGATGGCCGACAGAGACCCGACGTGATCAACATCAACCCATTGACCATTCTCAACCGGCACCTGCTGCTGGAGATGCTGCCGCCCTTTTTGATCAACCTGGCCTTTTTTTCCTTCATCTTCCTGATGAAACAGATTCTCGACATCACGGATATGATTGTCAATCACAAGGTCGGCATCGGGCCGGTGTTTCTGCTGCTGGCCTACAGCATGCCCTATTTTCTTCAGTACGTCATCCCCATGTCCATTATGATGGCGGTTCTGCTGGCGCTGTTGCGGATGTCCGGCGATAATGAGATTTTGGCGCTCAAGGCCGGCGGCGTGAGTGTCTACCGCCTGTTGCCGCCGGTGCTGATCTTCAGCTGCATGGGAGCCTTGGTAACCGGGTATATGACCATCGTTGGGGTGCCTCACGGGGCCGACCGTTTCCGCACCCTGCTGTTCGATGTGGCCACCGCCAATCTGAACCTCAGTTTGAAGGAACGCACGTTTAACGACCACTTTACGGGGATCATGCTCTACACCAACAAAATCGACCCCCACAGCGGAACGCTGCATCACGTCCTGATCGAAGACAGCCGAACCTCCGGGGTCAACCACACGGTGGTAGCCCGCAGCGGGCGGCTGTGGGATGAGCCCGGCGCAATGATCTACTACCTGCGGCTCTTTGATGGCACCATCAACCAGTTCGACCCGCAGGATCGCTCCTCGCACACCATCCATTTCGAAACCTACGACATCCGGTTGGACCTGAAGGATGTCATTTCAGCACCCGACATCGCCGGTAAGCGGCCGGCCGAAATGAGCCTGGCCGATCTGCAGGCTTACCTGGAGACGGTCAAGGACCACCCGGGGGTCTATTTCGGCGCTCTGGTCAAATTTCACCGCAAATTTTCGATACCGGTAGCCTGCTTGGCGATGGGCTTGCTGGCCCTGCCGCTGGGGATTCAGTCCCGCCAGACCAAGCGTGCCTTCGGAATCGGCTTAGGACTGCTTTTTTTTCTGTTCTATTACCTGCTCCTGTCCATCGGGACGACCTTCGGGGAGAGTGGGCACTATCCGCCGCTGATCGGTATGTGGATGCCCAACCTGATCCTGGGGGGACTGGGGCTTTATCTGCTGGTCCGGTCGGCCAGGGAAAAACCGATATCGCTCCATATTTTTAAAGCTCTGGCCGACCGGACCGTCCAGGCCTTGAAATTCTAGCCATGTCGATTTTATACCGATACGTGACCCGGGAAATTCTGGTCTGTTTCTGGATAGTGCTAATTGCAGTGCTCAGCATCTATATGGCGGTCGATTTTATCGAAAAGATCGACAATTTCCTGGACGCTGGTCTTCCTGTCCACCGCTGCGCCGTCTTTCTGCTTTACAAGCTGCCGTTTATCGTCGTTCAGATCGCCCCGGCCGTGTTTTTGCTCGCGGTTCTGGTGGCGTTGGGGGTGATGAGCCGAAACAATGAGGTGATCGCCCTGAAAAGCTGCGGTATTGGAAAAGACCGGCTGCTCAAACCGACCCTGGCACTCGGGCTGCTCGTCGGTGGCGGGTTGTTCGTGGTCGCCGAGATGGTGGTGCCGGTCTTTATGGTCAATGCCAACCAGATCTGGCTGCAGGAGGTCCGCAAAAAGAATATCTACGCTTCCCGGACCAATGACATCTGGATGCGCACCGCCCGGCAGATCATCCACATCAAACGATATCAGCCCGAAATGAAACGTCTGGCGGGGATAACCATTCATACGTTCGACGACCGCTTCCGGTTGGCTGCCCGGGTGGATGCCGCAGCGGGCCATTTCGAGAACCAGGGGTGGCGCCTGGAGGATGCGGTGGAGCAGGTATTCGAAGCCGAGAGCGGTTTGCAGCAAATCCATCTCCACCCTTCCCTGGACGTGGCAATCGAACTCAATCCGGATGATCTGGCCCAGGCGGCCAAGCGCTCGGATGAAATGGGGTTGGCCGAATTGGGGCGCTACATTCAGAAGGTGGAGCGCGACGGGCATGGCGCCGTGCGCTACCGGGTCGATTACCACGCCAAAGTCGCCGCACCGTTTGTCTATATTTTTCTAAGCCTGCTGGGGGTTGCCATCGCCCTGCGCGGCAAGTTGCGTGAAGGGCTGCCGGTGAGCATCACCTACGGGCTGGGGATTGCCTTTATCTACTGGGTCTTCAACAGCTTCTGCCTCAGCCTGGGTTATGCGGAAATGATGCCGCCGGTGGTGGCCGCCTGGACGGCCAACCTGGTTTTTTCGTGTATTTCCGGAGTGCTGCTGTTCAACGTCAACTGACGGCCTTCCGGGGGGCGGCCCTCCGGAGCCATGGAAAGGGCGGCGGTGGTGTTTCTCTACAACCTGCTGATGCTGACCACACTGAGCCTGCTCTCCCCGGTCTGGGCCCCCTGGATGACCTTTAATCAGCAGCGCCGCCGCACCTTTTGCGGCCGCCTGGCCATGTCGCGGCTGGCCGGGCAGGGGCGCGGTCGCTCATGCGCTGCGGCTGCGGACCGAATCTGGATTCACGCTCTCTCAGTGGGGGAGGTGCTGTCGGCCCAGCCGCTGGTCGCCGCCCTGGCACAGCGTTACGGGTCTGAGCGGCTGGTTTTCACGGCCTCCACCCGCACCGGTTTTGAGACCGCCGCCCGGGTGATCGCCCCCGACGTGGGGGCGCTGCGGTACTTTCCCTACGACACCCTCTTTTCGGTGAATCGGGCCCTGGCTGTGGTTCGGCCGCGGCAGGTGGTGCTCGTGGAAACCGACATCTGGCCCAATTTTCTCTATCGTCTCAGTCGGTGCCGCATCCCGGTTTGCCTGGTCAACGCCCGGCTGTCGGACCGTTCATTTAACGGGTACCGGCGGTTGCGGTTTTTCATGGCGCCGCTGCTGTCGCATTTTGCCCGGATCTGCGTGCAGACCGATGCCGATCGCCGGCGTTTCCGGGCACTGGGTGTGGCCGACGCCCGCCTGGTGACGGTGGGCAATATCAAGTTCGATCAGTGCTCGATCGAGCCGGGCGCGGTCGATCGCCGGGTGCTGGCTCAACAGCTGAACCTGCCGGCGGACAGACCCGTTTGGGTGGCCGGCAGCACCCACCCCGGCGAGGAGGCGCTGCTGGCGGATGCCTGTTGCAGGCTGGGCTCCTTCGGGCTCAACGCCGTGCTGATTGTCGCACCGCGGGACCCCAATCGGGCCGATGTGGTTTGCGGGGTTTTCAACCGTCTGGGTCTGGATGCCCGGCGTTTGGGTCAGATC
>JAWOIA010000149.1:0-24107 GCA_046484885.1 Desulfosarcina sp.
CTCTGATAAAGGGGGCACCCCATCGGCTCTCGGTCGCAGGGTCAGGGAGCCAGCGCAACGCAGCGTACGGGATTTATTGCAAAAAGCGACCACATCAGTGTCCATCCAGAAACGAGGAATTTTGGTCGAGATCAAGGCATGCGAAAAATTTTACCACAGGCATATAGATGATATTCCTAGGATAAAATTTAAAGCATAACGCAGACGTAGGTCTAAATAACCGTTTATGGATGGACACTATCTATGAATTCATAACGCACCGCCTGCCGCACCCGGCGGCTGCGTGGGAAAGGGTTGGGCATGACCATCCGAACCAAAATCGTGGCCACCATTGGCCCCGCCTCCAATGATCCGGAAATGCTCGAGAAACTGGTTACGGCCGGCGTCAATGTGGCGCGGCTGAACTGTTCGCACGGCAACTATCAAACCCATTCCGAGGCAATTCGCCATATCCGGTCGGTTTCGCGCCGCTTGAACCGGCCGGTGGCCATCCTGCTGGACCTTCAAGGCCCCAAAATCCGTGTCGGCAGCCTGGAAAACGGGGAGCCGATCCACCTGAAGCGCAACGCCCCGCTGGCCATTACGGTCAACCCCATGCTGGGCACGCTGCAAATGATCTCCACCACCTACCAGAACCTGCCGCTGGACGTTCAGCCCGGCGACACGATCCTGCTCGATGACGGCCTGATCCGGCTTCAGGTGGAATCCAAAACCCGCGATACCGTTCACTGCAAAGTGATCAACGGCGGTTTGCTCAAAGAGAAAAAAGGGATCAACCTGCCGGGAGTCAATGTTTCAGCCCCTTCACTGACGGACAAAGACATCCGGGATGTGACCTTTGGGATCAAAAACGGCGTGGATTACCTGGCCCTCTCCTTCGTTCGGACCGCCGAGGATCTTGGGACCATCAAAGCCATCCTGCAAAGGCAGGGCGCGGCCATTCCGGTGATCGCCAAAATTGAGAAGCCCGAGGCCGTGCAGAACCTGGCGGCGATCCTGGACGCAGCCGACGGCATCATGGTCGCACGGGGGGACCTGGGGGTGGAAATGCAACCCGAACTGGTGCCCATTATTCAAAAAAATATCATCGCAGCCGCGGTTCTGAAAAACAAACCGGTCATTACCGCCACCCAGATGCTCGAAACCATGTGCGTCAACCCCATTCCCACCCGAGCCGAAGCATCCGACGTGGCCAATGCCATTTTCGACGGAACCGATGCCGTGATGCTCTCTGCGGAAACCGCTTCCGGGAAATACCCGCTCAAGGCAGTTCGGATTATGGCCAAAATCGCCGAACAGGCCGAACGATCCTCCTTCTTGAAGGTCAACATCCACCATGAATCCGATCCGGTGGACCCGATCACCCACGCTGTGGCTCAAAGCGCGGTGAACATCCTGCAAGAGGTCGACGCCCGCTGTATCATTGCCTTTTCCGTTTCCGGCAGCACCTCCAAACAGATCTCCAAGCAGCGGCCCTCCAAACCGGTATACGCCTTTTCATCACGCATGGACACCTACAACCGGCTGTCCCTGCTATGGGGCATCACGCCCATGTTCATCGCCAACATCGAGAATGCCGGCCGCCTGGTCGAGGCTAGCGAGAGGCTGCTGCTGGCAAAAAACGCGATCCAGAAAGGGGACTTGGTGGTCCTGGTGATCGGCATGGGGCTCAAAGCCGGTTCGACCAACATGATCAAGCTCCACCGCGTGGGGCATGAGGACTGATGGCCCAGGCGAAGCGCACACTCGCGCTGCCGCTATCGGCCGCGCGGGGTCAGCTGTTGGTGATGCTGGTGAAGATTTTACGTTTGAGGCGTTGGAACCAGTTCTCCACCTCCGATGATCGGGCCTCGGGAACGATGCAGGCCCCGCGGAGAAATTGACCGAAATCGGGGTTGATTTTCCCAAAGTCGATAATACGCTCAAGGGAAAGCAGATTTTCGAGTGTCGGGGGGGCCATGACCATCTCCGACTCGCGCCGAATGGACTCCATGGTGATGGAGAGGGCGAAGATGGTGACGTTTTCGGCCAGCTCTTCGGCCGAGAGGTCAACCCGGTCGCCCCGATTGTGCCGCAGCACTTCGTGGACGCAGGCCACCAAAACCGGGTCGCCCATTTCCAGGGATTCGGTGCATTGATCGACGGCAAAATTACGATCCAGAAAATCGTCGCACAGCTTCTGGAGACGCTTAAGCCAGACCTCGCTCAGATGATGGGGCAATACGGCGCTGGGACCCTGGGAGAGCACTTCATTGGAAAACCGGGAGAGCATGAGCAAAATTCCTTTCGGGTCTGGTTGGGCAAGGCCTGAGGGTCACGCACCGCCTCGGCACGCCCCGGCTTCGCAGTCCTATAGCTGGCACAACCCGACCCCCCACTCAGGGACAAAGATTTCGAAGTGGGTTGCCGGGCGGGCGCAGGCCGGGCACGGTTCGGGCGCCTGTTTGCCTGAGTGGATATAGCCGCAGTTTCTGCAGCGCCAAACGCAGCTGGATTCCCGACTGAAGGCCGTGCCGGTTGCCAGGTTTTTGGCCAGGGCGCGGAAAGTCCGCTCATGCTGCACTTCAGCCACGGAGATGGCATCCCAGAGATCAGCGGCCCGCACAAAACCCTCCTCGCGACCGATTGCCGCAAACCCCGGGTAGAGCTGACTGTGAACGCTTTTTTCCAAATCCGCCGCCGCGACGAGATTGTCCACGGTGTTGTTGAGCGCACCGGTCAGGAAGCTGGCGGTTACTTCCAGCTCCCCGCCGTTGAAGAACTTGAAAAACCGCAGGGCATGCTCGCACTCCTGACCGGCGGTCTCTGTGAAAATGGCGGCGATCTGGATGTAGCCCTCCCGCTGGGCCTGATTGGCAAAAAAGGTGTAGCGGGTGGTCGCCTGGGATTCGAAGGCGTATGAAATCAGAAGGTTTTTTGCGGTCCGACTCGCTCTGAATGAGCCCATAGCAACACCTCCAGCACCCGGCAACGGCTCACCGGGCCATGCGGGTGCCGCCTTGGGATGGATTTTCGGTCAAACCCACATCGCCGCCGTCAACCGAGGTGGTCCAGTCGGTCCCGGGGCACGGCGGCGGGTTGGAATATCAATCCTCGATGACCTCGATGGCTTCAGCGCCGCACTCCCTGGCCGCCTGCAGGACCACCGCTTCAAACTTTTCGGGGATGACGTCGAACTTGACGATGGATTGCAGCTGGTCTTCGTCGTATTCGAAAACTTCAGGACACAGGTTGCTGCAGTTTCTGTCTCCCATGCACTGGCTGCTGATTGTCACTTTCATGCGTTTTTCTCCTTCCTGAATTGACTGTGGCGTGCGCGACACCACTACAGAGCGCGGTAGCGCACCGCCATCGGGTCCTCTGCGGTGACCTCTTTCCCCAATCCGATCAGCCCTTCCTGCATTAACTCTACGGAACCCCGCCGCAGCAGCAGGGGTTTTTCACCCGTGGGTTTCAGAAATGTGCCGTTGGTACTCTGATCGATCAGCATAAAACGGTTGCGTTGCAGTTCAATGCGGGCGTGCATGCGGGATACCAGGGGGTCGTCGATGATCAGGTGGTTGGCCACTCCCCGGCCCATGGTCAAAATAGGCCGTTCCTGATCCACCAGGATGCGGTGTTGCAGATGCCGAACCTGCAGAAATTCCCTTTCCGAGTTCAGTGATGCGATCATCTCCTCGGTCAAGGTGTTGTACATGGTCATCTGCTCGGGTTTGCCCCAGATCAGCTCATGGATCTCCATCACATCATCCTTGCCCTGCACCCGGGTCCGGTCGACCAATCTTGCCCGGCGCTTCAGGGAGGGTTTCATCAGGACAAGGGTCTCCTTGTTGGTGATGATCTGATCGCTCTTGGCCAGACCCACCATGCGCGCGGCCACATTCACCGCGTCTCCGAAAAGATCGTCGGGCTCACAGATCACCTCTCCATGGTGAAACCCAATTCTGAGGTGGATGCCGGCATGCACCATCAGCGGGTCGAAAGAGAGCTCTTCATGCATCTTCCAAGCCGCATCAGCCGCATGGTTGGGGGTAACGAAGGTGCACAGCAGGGCATCTCCCATGGTTTTGATCACGGTACCGTCGTTGGCCGCGACCACCGCTTTCAAACGGTCGAAGCAATCGAAGATCAGCTCCCGGGCTTTTAAATCGCCAAAGGTGTCGTACAGACGGGTGCTGGCGGCGATATCCGCGAATAGGATCGAGACTTGATTGCTGGGGTGGGTGTCCATATGCGGGGTGCACCTTACGGTTCAAGGATCATCGGGTATCTGGCTGACAACCTTGCACGGCCTGGGTGGGTTTGTCAAGTTTTGGCCCCACGGCAAACCGGTCATAGGAACCTTGCACGATAGTCGGCTGTGCGCGAAGACATCTGACAGCGGTGATCCGGCAGGCTCGGCAAGCCCGCAGGGTTTCAAATTTGAAACGCTCAGTTTTGGTCCGAGGATAAAATTTTGAGCCTAACGCAGTTATCGGGCAAGATAACCGTTTATGGATGGACGATAGTTACAACATCTCCAGGCCACAGGCCATAGAGACCCCACCACCGCCGCACAGGGTCGCCAGGCCCAGGGATTTGCCGCTGTTTTTCAGGGCGTAGAGCAGGGTCACCATGATGCGGCACCCGGTCGCTCCGACCGGGTGCCCCAGGCCGATGCCCGAACCGTTGATGTTGGTCGTCTCGCGATTCAACCCCAGATCCCGTTCACAGCCGATGTACTGGGCGGCAAAGGCTTCGTTGAGCTCGACCAGCTCGAAATCGTCGATGGCCATGTTGTGGCGATCCAGGAGGTTCCTGACCGCCGGCACCGGGGAGAGACCCATGATCGACGGATGGCAGGCACCGCGTCCGGTGGCGACGATCTTGGCCAGCGGCTCAACGCCCAGCTCCTTGGCTTTATCGGCGGACATGATCACCATGGCGGCCGACCCGTCGTTGATCCCCGAGGCGTTGCCGGCGGTGACCTTGCCGATTTTGGGGATGAAGGCCGGCGGCAGCCGCTCCAGCTGGGCCATGGTCAGGCCGGGCCGGAAGTGCTCGTCCCGGGCAAAAATCAGGGCCTCTTTCTTGCGCTGCGGGATTTCCATGGCAACGATTTCATCTTTAAACGATCCGTCATTGTTGGCCCGTTCGGCGTTGTTCTGACTGCGCAGCGCCACCTCGTCCATCTCCCTGCGGGAAATGTCCATGTGCTGGGCGATGAATTCGGCCGTGTGCCCCATGATGTAAGGTTTGCCGACACACAGGCTCAGCGGCGGCTGCGTGGCATCCACCGGCCCGTCTTCAGGATGCGGGATGATGTGGGAACCGCAGTGCAGGGCGTGGATCATGGCATCCACAAAAACGGTGTCCTGAAGACGGCAGCCCCAGCGGGCATTGGGGACCTGATAGGCCACACCGCTCATGTGTTCCACGCCGCCGGCGAGGATCACATCGGCCATGCCGGCCTGAATCATGGCCATGCCCGACAGCACGGCCTCCATGCCTGAGATGCAGACGCGGTTGATGGTCACGGCCGTGACCGTAGCGGGTATGCCGGCCAGCAGCGCAGATACCCGGGTCACGTTGAGTGCATCGGCCGGCTCCATGCAGCACCCATAACGCACGTCGTCGATGACGGCCGGTTCGATGCCGGCCCGTCTGACCGCTTCTTGCATGGTCACGCTGGCAATGGCGGCGGCGTTGGAATCCTTGAGGGTCCCGCCGAATGCCCCGATAGCGGTCCGGCAGGCGGAAGCGATGACAACATCTCTCATGTCGGTCTCCTTATGCGCCGGCGGGTGCGGCGGTTTCCAGATGCGTACAAGCCGGCACAGACGACGGGTTGGAATGGTTCCTGGGAATGTTTGGCCGCACCGGACCCGTGATCCGGCCCCTGGGCGGCAGGGCCAGGGGGGGGAGCGGGTGAACGGCATTTACCGTTATTACAGCGGTGGTACCTTGTCAAGCAGCGCCGCAAGTAGTTGGTGCCCGGTTCAAAGCCGGCGTTTCAAGAAAGGCCTGAAGGATGGACAGCGCTTTGTCCGTGCCCTCGGGTGCCAATATGGCGCCGGCCAACACATGCCGACCCAGATCTTTGTTTCCCCTGAAAAACTGCCATTTTTTTCCAGGCGCGGAAAAGCTCCCAAACCGGGCCAGGGCCAGAGAGACGTTGACCACCCGATCCCAGGGGTTGATCAGCATCAGGACCGGCATGGCGGCATTTTTCAGATCCACCTGCCAGGACAGGCGCACCAGCTGCATCATGGTGCCAACCGCCCGCAGCGGATATCGAACCGTCCAGTATCGTTCGTGGCAAGGCCCGGCTACAGGAACGCTCAGAGATCCCCCGCAGGCCCTTTCGAGCAGCCGGCGGGACGGCGCCCACATCGTTGCGGCTGCCAGGGGGTTTTTGGGGAAAAAATTGGGGGAGAGCAAAATCAGCCGATGGATCAGCGGGGCAACCGATGGCTGGGCGGCCAGCCAGGTGGCCAAGGTCCCGCCGGTGGACATCCCCACCAGAATGATTTGGCCGCCGATGCGGCTGCCGATGGCAACCGCCTCCAACCCGTCAATCAGCCACTGCTCGACCCGGGCTGCCCCCATGGCCGGGCCATCCTGGCCGTGACCCCTGAGCCGCGTGTAAAAAAGGTTGGCACCAAGCGCTTCGGCCAGCCGGTCGCACAGAGGCCAGGTTTCCATACGACTGGCGGAAAAGCCGTGGAGGTAAACCAGGGCCCGCGCCGTTTTTTCTCGCCTGCCACCATACCAGACGATTTTCTTTTCACAATCTCTCCGTATGGTTGGAAAACAGGATTCGCAGCGGCGCAGGTACTCGTCCAACCGGTCCGGACGGTTGGGGATGGCAGGGTTTGCACATTGGGGCACAGCGCACCATTTCCTAAAGGCAGTGGGACCAGGCTGGAAACCGTTTAGCAGACAAGCGTGGGACGGGTCAATCCATCATCAACAGGCCGCGCCAATCCGAGGGTGGATTTACTGCGGCAATCAGCGTATAACCGGTGCCGCTGGGTCAACACCGGCAATCGTTCAATTGAGTCTGCCCGTCTGAGTTTCAGGATCGTGCGATGACGCCCACTCACCTCTTTTACCTGATCGGTGGGGCGGCCGGCCTGCTGCTGGCTGCCACGCTCGCCCTGCTGGTAGTCCGGTCGCGCTTGAAGCGTGCGTCCATCACCCAGGCGCATCTGGCCGAAATGGAAAAAGCGGCCCTGGAAGCCGAGCTGGCCGCGACCCGCAAGCAGCTGGAGCGGGCGGAGACGGCTCTGACCGGCATTGAGGGCCAGCTGGACAGTCGCCGCGATGCCATGGCCCAACTGGAGGCGCAAAAGGCCGCCCTGGCTCAAAACGCCGCCCGGGTCCCCGTATTGGAAACAAACCTGGAAAAAAGCCGGGACGGTCAGGAACAACTCAAGCGGGCCAACCTCCTTCTGGAAAAACAGTTGACGGAACTTTCCACTCGGCTCGAGGCCGAGCGCCGCCAGACCGCCGAGAAGCTGGCGCTGCTCAGCGATGCCCGCGAACGCTTGACCAACGAATTCAAGGTGCTGGCCGGACAAATTCTGGAGGAGAAAGGCCGCATCGCTGCCGACCGCAACCAGGCCCAGATGGATGGGCTGATCGGCCCGCTGCGCGAGCAGTTGAGCGAATTCAAGCGGCGTGTGGAGGACGTTTACGATAAGGAAGCCCGCGATCGATCGGCATTGATGAACGAAATCGGCCACCTCAAAAATCTCAACCAGCGCATCGGCCAGGACGCCTTGAATCTCACCAATGCCCTCAAAGGCGATGTGAAAACCATGGGCGGCTGGGGGGAGGTGATCCTGGAACGGCTCCTGGAAGCCTCCGGTTTGGAAAAGGGCCGGGCCTACGAAACCCAGCTGAGCCTGCCCGGGCCCGACGGCCGGCGCTACCAGCCGGACGTCATCGTCCGGCTGCCCGACGGCCGGGACGTCATCGTGGACGCCAAGGTTTCCCTCAAGGCCTACGAACGCTATCACACAGCCACCGACGAGGCTGGGCGGGCCGCAGCAATCCAGGCCCACCTGACCTCCTTGCGGGCCCACCTCAACCAACTGAACCACAAGCACTACGAAAACCTGGAAGGCATCCGGACGTTGGACTACGTGCTCTTGTTCGTGCCGATCGAAGGGGCCTTTCTGACGGCGATGGAACACGATCGCGCCCTCTTCAGCGACGCGTTCGAAAAAAACGTGATCCTGGTCTCACCTGCCACGCTACTGGTGACCCTGAGAACCATCAACCACATCTGGCGCTATGCAGATCAGAACGACAATGCCCTGGAGATCGCCCGGCAGGCCGGCGGGCTGTACGACAAACTGGTTGGTTTCATCGAGGCCCTGGAAGCGATCGGGCAGCAGTTGGAACGGGCCAGGGAGGCCTACCGCACGGCCCGGGACCGGCTTTGTTCGGGGCGGGGAAACGTCGTCCGGCGGGCCGAACATCTCAAAACATTGGGCGTTAAAGCCAGCAAGATGCTTCCGGAGTCCTACACGGCCGAGGCGGCCTCGCAAGACGACGACCCCAACCACAGCCACCCCATTGACACGGAGGAACCATGTTCAAACCAGCCGATCAGCTGACCTACCGCACCCTTTTCACAGGCGTGGAGCTGAGCACCCGCGTCTGCGGCGAAAAAACACTGCTGGCGCAATTCAAACTGCAGCAGGGGGCCGCCATCCCGGTCCACGCTCACCCTTACGAACAGACCGGCATTTTACTCGCCGGGCGCATCGTTCTCCACTTCAACGGGGTCGACCATGCGGCAGGGCCCGGGGACTGCTGGTGCATCGCTGCCGGACTGCCGCACTCCGCCCGGGCGATCGAAGCGGCGGTGGTTGTGGAGGTGTTTTCACCGCCGCGGGAGGACTATCTTGGTTGAAGGTGGTAAGAACATCAGGCTATAGGCGATGGGCGATGGGCGATGGAAGGTTAGTTGGTTGGTTGGTTTTTCATTGGGCGTTGGACGTTGAACGTTGAGCGTTCAGTCTTTTCACTTGACCCCTCGGCCCCTCGGCCCCTTGAATCCTGCTTTTCATTGGACGTTGGACGTTGGACGTTCAATCTTTTGCCCTTCGCGCCCTTCACTCAGTCCTCAGTCCTCAGTCCTCTTCCCTTCGCCCTTTTGCCCTTGACCTTCACTCGACCCCTCGGCCCCTCGACCCCTTGGACCCTGCCCTTCAGGCCCCTGCCCTTACCCGGTCAATACACCTTGCGCTTGGAAAACCCCCTTCCCAGGACGTTGAAGGTATTTTCAGTGATGATGAAGGCCTCCGGGTCTACCGACAGGGCCGCCTCTTCCAGCCGTTTGAGCTGATAATTGTGGACCACGGTGAGGATGATCTTTTTGGCCTTTTCGGTATAGGCCCCACTGCCGTCCAGAAAGGTGACCCCGCGGTGAAGGCGGCTGTGGATCTCTTTGGCGATGCGATCGTGGTGATCGGAGATGATGAACACCATCTTGCGCTGGTTCGAGATGGCCAGAACGTAGTCCAGGGTCTGGGACGAGATGAAGCTCATGAAGAGGGAGTAGAGCACCAGGTCGGTTTCCAGAAAACCGAAACTGAAGGCGAACAGCACGATGTTGAAACCAAAGTAAAACGTGCCCAGGCGCAGGTTGTATTTCTGGTTGAGGATGATTCCGACAATGTCCAGGCCACCAGCGGAACCCAGCGAATGGAGAATCATGCCCGTGCCGGCACCCATCAGCACCCCGCCGGCCAGCACCGCCAGGATGGGCTCCTGGATGGGAAAGGTAAACCCAATCAGATCGATGGCCGCCGACAGGGCCGCCATTCCGTAAAGGCTGTATAAAAAGAACCGCCGGCTGACATGGACCCAACCGATCAAAAAGATGGGAACGTTGACGATCAGGTACCACAAACCCGGTGACAGAAAGCCACTGACATAGTAAAGCAGCAGCGTCAGACCGGAAATTCCGCCGGTGATAAACCCGTGGGGAATGGCGATGGACTTCAATCCGATGGCAAAAACGATGGAGCCTGCCGTAATCAGAAGCAGGTTCCACAGAACATTTGATATTACGCGGTGGTACAGCCATTTTTTCATTGCTGGATTCCTTGCTGAAATCGTCGCTGCTTGGGCTCCGGTCCCTTTACGAAGACGGCAATAATAACGACCCAGGACCACCTGTCAAGCAAAAGCGCCGTAAAACCATGCCCGCTCCCAGAAAGCCCATCCAGAGACCCTAACCCCCACCCGCGGGTGACCCGCGCAGCAGGATTCCGATATGCCCGAACTGCCAGAGGTACAAACCGTTGTCGAGAGCCTGAATCAGCAGCCGCTAGTCGGGAAATCCGTCACCGCGGCGCGGGTCTATTGGCCCAAGACCATTGCAGGGCTCACGCCGGCCCAGTTTCGCAAAAGGATCCGGGGCTGCTCCATCCTGCAGATCACCCGCCGGGGAAAGTACATCGTATTTCAGCTGTCCCACGGCCTGACCCTGTTGATCCACCTGCGCATGACCGGACGACTGATCTGGACCGCCCGGAGTCAGCCGCGCAACCGACATGAACAGGTGGTCCTGGAGGTCCACGAGCAAAACGAACTGCGTTTTCAGGATACCCGCAAATTCGGCCGCATTTTCCTGACCGACGCGCCCGAAACCATCTTGGGCCCACTGGGTCCCGAACCCCTGGCGGCGGACTTCACCAGCCAACGCCTGATCGGCATGCTGCAGGCCAAGCGCGGCCGCCTCAAACCGCTGCTGCTGAACCAGCGATTTCTCGCCGGTTTGGGCAACATTTACGTCGATGAAGCCCTCTGGGAAGCCCATCTCCACCCGCAGCAGCTCGTTCATCGACTGTCGGAAAAAGAGATCCAAGTCCTCCACCAGGCTATTGTGCAGGTGTTGCAGACGGGTTTGGAAAACCGCGGCACCTCCCTGGGCGCCGGCCAGGGCAATTTCCACTCCCTGGACCACCGCCCGGGCCGCAACGCCGATCAACTCAAGGTGTTCCGCCGAACCGGCCAAGCCTGCCCACGCTGCAACACGGTGATCGCACGCATCATCGTGGCCCAGCGCAGCACCCACCTCTGCCCCCACTGTCAGCCGCAGCCTCTGTGTTGCAAGGGATAAATTCGGCGACGGATTTTTTGTGCCGATGCCATCGTGTTCTTCGTGAACTCACCTGGCCCCGCCCCTGCCGGCTCAAACCATCTCATCATCGCCCCTGTAGAACATGCTGACATTCGGGCTCTGGGTCTGCCGTTGGTGATATTCGGGTCGGCTTTGCTGAACAAACCCCAGGTGGGTATACAGTGCTTCCAGACGCGGGTTGTTGGTCAGGGAGATAAAACGGCGGTAACCGCGGGTACGCATCAGGGCCATAAAGGATTGGACCATGTGCACCCCCACCCGCTGGTTGCGAAAGCGGGCGCAGATAGCCAACGCGCCCAACTCAACCGTCTGGGCGTCGATGATCTTCTGCTCCACGCAACCCACCACGATGCCATCGATGGCGGTGACGTAAAACCGGTGGCGGTTCTTTTCCAGGTAGGCCCGGGTGCGCGGCTTTAGGAACCCGGAGCGCTTGTAGGTATTGAGGATCCGAAAGACGATGGCCACATCTTCATCGCTCTGAACCTGGCGGAAATCTTCCTGAAAGTTGTTGGCGATCAGGGTGCCCGCCCCTTCCACGGTGAAGAGTTCGTGTTTGATGCTGTTTTTACCCGCCGGCAGAATGTGGACGCGCTCGCATTGACCGGCCTCGATTTTCTGGCAGATGCGCGCCATGGCGCCCTTAAAGTTGACGTTGGCAATCAGGTCGCCGAAGTCCTCCAGTGATTCACGGGCGCGGGAAGTGGTGACGGCGTTGATTTTATGCCCCTGAGGGTCGATGAGATAGCGGCGCTCCAGAAAGATCACCTTGAACATGGCCTGGCGATGGTTGAGTACCGCCTCGTGGAAATCGACCTCCGGGGAGATCCGGACCAAGGTGGTGGCAGGCAGCCGCCACTCCAGCTGTCTGACCCGCTGCTGATTGGCGACCCGATTGGGCAGGTTGTGCAACAAGCTGGTACGGGCGCCGTAGCGAACCAGGAATTTGATGTCAGCGATGATATCTGCAAAGTGGTCGCGCAGGATGCCCTCCCGACAGGCGATGAAGACCTCCTTGTCGGCCAGGGCGCGCGCGTATTCTTTCAGGTAGAGTTGGGGCATCCTCAAAACCGCCGGTCATCGGGCAGGGTGCGGGTCAAAAGGGGTCGATGCCGGTGTAGGTTTGCGGCGTAATCGCCAGCAGCTCCCGCTTGACCCCCGCTGACACATCCAGGCTCTCGATAAAGGCCGCAATGGCCTCGCGGTCAATGGCGGCATGGGTGCGCGTCAGGGCCAACAGGGCCTCATAGGGATTGGGGTAGCCCTCGCGCCGCAGGATCGTCTGGATCCCCTCGGCCACCACGGCCCAGTTGTTTTCAAGGTCGTCGGCCAGCGCGGCCGGGTTGAGAATCAGCTTGTCCAGCCCGCGCTGGATCGATTTGAGAGCAATGAGGGTGTGGCCCAGGGGCACCCCGATGTTGCGGGTTACCGTGGAGTCGGTCAGGTCCCGCTGCAGCCGGGAGATGGGCAGCTTGGCCGAAAGGTGTTCGAGCAGGGCATTGGCAATTCCCAGGTTGCCTTCGGCATTTTCGAAATCGATGGGGTTGACCTTGTGGGGCATGGCCGAAGAACCGATCTCACCATGGTTGATCGTCTGTTTGAAGTAATCCATGGAGATGTAGGTCCACAAATCCCGGCACAGGTCCAGCAAAATGGTGTTGATGCGTTTCAGGCCGTCACAAAAAGCGGCCAGGTGGTCATAGTGCTCGATCTGGGTGGTGACCTGGGAACGGTGCAGGCCCAGCTGTTCGTTTACCAAGCGGTTTCCGAAGGCAATCCAGTCGATGCCGGGGTAGGCCACATGGTGGGCATTGAAATTGCCGGTCGCCCCACCGAACTTGGCGGCAAAGGGGATCGCCTCCAGCAGCGCCACCTGCTGGGTCAGCCGCTCCACGAACACCTGAATCTCCTTGCCCAGTCGGGTGGGGGAGGCGGGTTGCCCATGGGTCCTGGCCAACATGGGCACCGGCTTCCATGTCTGGGCCTTGGCGGCAAGATCGGTGACGGTTCCCTGCAAGGCCGGCAGCATCACCGCCTGCCAGGCCTCTTTCAAGGCCAGGGGCATGGCGGTGTTGTTAATATCCTGGGAGGTGAGGCCGAAGTGGATAAACTCCTTGTAGGGGCCCAGTCCCAACGCGTCGAAGGTTTCCTTGAGAAAATACTCCACGGCTTTGACGTCGTGATTGGTAATCTTTTCAATCTGTTTGACCCGGGCGGCATGGTCCATGCTGAACGTTCGAGCGGTATCCCGCAGCCGCCTGAACTGGTCCGGGTCGACGGCCGCCAGCTGCGGCAACGGCAAGCGGCACAAGGCGATGAAATACTCAATCTCCACCCGCACCCGATAGCGGATCAGGGCGCCTTCGCTGAAATAGTCGGACAAAACAGCGGTGGCGCGCCGATATCGGCCGTCAATCGGTGAAACGGCGGTCAGGGGGGTCAGGGTCATGGGGTGTCGTCTCCTCAACCAGGATGGCTTTCCAACCGTTCACCAGCGCTGATGAATTCGCAAAAAACCCGTTTTCAGGCGCTGAAACGGCCACGCCGCTTATAAGAAAATAAACCAACAATGTCAAACCGACTCTCCGGCCAGCAGTTCCTGCAAAGCGGTTTGGCGCCGGCTGGTATCCTGGTTGTGAACCGCCATGGCCATGGCCTTGCGGGTGCCGACCAGCACCGCCAGCTTGCGGGCACGCGTCAGGCCGGTGTAGAGCAGGTTCCTGAAAAGCATCTTGAAGTGCTGAGTCAGGACCGGAAGGATCACCACCTCAAATTCACTGCCCTGGGATTTGTGAATGGTGATGGCGTAGGCCAGGTCCAACTCAACGATATCCTCGCGCTGATAGGCCACTGTGCGGCTGTCCGGGGCAAAGGAGACCGCGCAGGTCAGGGCCTGGTTGTCGATGCTGACGATCCGGCCGATATCGCCGTTAAAGACCCCCAGGTCATAATTGTTGCGGCGATGAATCACCCGGTCCCCGACCCTGAAGATGCGCTCACCCACCTGCAGCTGGGCTTTGCCCGCAACAGGCGGGTTGACCGCATCCTGGATCACGGCATTCAGATTAATGGTGCCCAGGCTGCCCCGTGTCATGGGCGACAGGATCTGGATCTCGCAATCCGGGCCCCTTTTCTGGGGTATTTTTTCCAGCACCAATTTTTTTATCATGTCAACGGCTGAAAGCCCGTAGTGCAGTGTGGACCAGGGGTGGATTTTTTTCAGAACCGCCATCAGCTCCGCAACCCGATCCCCCGCGCGAAGCAACTGGTCCAGATTGACATGCTCAAATTTCCTGGGGATGGCCAGTTCGGTTTCATAGGGCGCAAGCGCCTCGTGAACGCGGAACGTATAGGGGTTTTCATCGCCTTGACCTTCCTCCTGGGCCGCAGCGGGCCATTGGGTCTGATAATGGCGCTTGACGCGCGACACAAACTGGAGCTGCTCCTGGGTGGCCTCCTCCGAATCGATGAAGAAGCAGTCGGCGGCGCTGCTCCACATGGTCGGTTTATTGAAGGGCGACTCGATGAAGGGCAATTTGCCCTGGTTGACCTGATGGGCATAATTGATGATCAGAGACCGGGCCGCCTGTCGGAAAATGGTCGTCAGGCGAAAGCAGGCGACCCGGCCGGAGGCGATGATGTCGCGCAGCACATTGCCGGCCCCCACCGAAGGCAGCTGGTCGGCATCACCGATAAACAACACCTGGCAGCCTTTCGGTACGGCCTTGAGCAGCGCCGCGGCCAGGCTGATGTCCAGCATGGAACACTCGTCGACAATCAGGAAATCCGCATCCAGGGGGTCGGTTTCGTTTTTCTTGAATCGGCCCAGCTGCCACTCCAACAGCCGGTGTATGGTCTTTGATTCGCGCCCGATGACATCGGTCATGCGCTGGGCGGCGCGGCCGGTGGGTGCGGCCAGCAGCACCCGCAAACGACTCGCCTCGAGCAGCCTCACCAGCACCAGGGTCGTGGTGGTCTTGCCCACCCCGGGGCCGCCGGTCAGCACCGAAAACTGCCGGCCCACGATGCCCAGGACCGCCGCCGCCTGTTCATCGCTCAGCAAGATGCGCCTGGCCCGGCAAAAACCGGCGATCCAACGCCGCACCCGATCCGAGTCGACCGCAACCGCTCCGGCCCTGGCGGAAACGATGCGCGCCACCGCCTGTTCGTCAAAATAGAGGGTTTTGGAATAGTAGCCCGACTCGCTGCGCCCCGCGTCGATCGCAACCGCACGCACCATCAACAGGCCCTCTTTTGCCATCTCGGCAAGCAGCCCGAGAAGGCGATCACCCAGATCCAGTGTCAGCAATTCATTCACCTGGGTCTGGATCTGCGCCGCGGTCAGGTAGCAGTGGCCGAAATCCCGGCCGGCAGCCAGCACATGGACGATCGCCGCCATGATGCGTTGCCGGCTGTCTGTGGCCAGGCCGATGCTCAACGCCACCCGGTCCGCGGAAAAAAAACCGATGCCGTAAAAATCCCTGGCCAGGCGATACGGGTCTTGGGTCACATAGGCGACGGCCTGGTCACCGTAGGCCTTGTAGATCCGAACGGCGAAAAGGGTGCTGATCCCATGCGACTGCAAAAACATCATCACATCCCGGATGGCCCGATGCTCAGCCCACGCAGTGCTGATGGTCTTCAGCTTCTTCTGCGCGATTCCCGGAACCTCGGTCAGCCGTTGGATGTCCCCTTCAAAGACACTCAACGTGTCCTTGTTAAAATGGCTGACAATTTTGCGGGCCGTCTTGGGTCCGACGCCCTTGATCAGCCCCGAACCGAGGTACTTTTCCAAGGCGGCACTGGAGGCCGGCCGGTGCTCGATGGCCTGCCTGGCCTTGAATTGCCGGCCATATTTGGGGGTTACGGTCCAGGCGCCCGAAAATTCCATGGTCGCACCGGCAAACACCGTGGTCTGGTAAACCAGCACGGTCTCCTGCTGGTGGGGGTTGTTGAACGGCCGCACCCGCAGGACCGACCAGCCGTTATCGGCATTGTGAAAGGTGACACGCTCCACAATGCCCCTGAGCTGCTCGTTGATGATGCCGGTTGGTTGGGCCATGGGTGTTGAACTCAGGCAAAAACCTATGTTTTCGCTTGGCGATGGTGGTGGGCAGCGACATCGGCGACGGTTGCCGGCCGGGGCGGCGGGTCAAACCCAGTCCGGTACGGTAACCTCCGACGGATTCAAGCGCTCGGGAATGAACCCTTTGATGTCGATGACCGGCGAACCGCTGCGGGCATCGATGCCATCGATGTGGAGCGTGGTCCCGAGCACGGACAGCAGCCGGCAGACCGACAGGCCGATCAGGTTGGGGCGCACCGGGGCGTGGGTGGCAAAGACGCCGGTGAGCGGATTGGCCGGGTTCCTGCGCGGGTGAACCGTCAGCCGGCCGCGGTCGTCGGGGTTGTCATGCTCATGGAACCAGTAGCAGACCTGAATATGGGAAAAACCCGCCAATCCCAAGAGGCCCGCCTGGAAAAGGGGATCGATCTCGATGCAATCGCGTTGGCCGGTCTTACGAATCCAGCCGATGGGATAAACGTGAAAGGACGGGGTCATGGTCGGCTCCTCGCTTTAAGGTCATTATGGGGATACAATCAACTTGCCACGCGATGATCAAGAGATATATGATGCTCCGAGTTGTAAAAAGTTCAATTTTTCGCTTCGTGAGGGTCATCGGGTCGCAAAGCCGCATGCCTTTGCAGCGGGTGACCGGCATGCCTGGACTTGAAAAACCCGTTTAAATTGCATACATTGGGTCACTATGGGCTACGTATTCGATTTTCAGGATGCCAAACGCTACAATGAGTGGATGCAGCGGCAGGAAAACCGCTACGCCGCGGACCTGGAGAGCCACCTGATGCTGGGAATGCTGGATCCGGTTGCCGGGGAGTCAATCCTGGACATCGGGTGCGGCAGCGGCGCCTCGGTGCGGCCCATGCTGAACAAAGGTCTTGACGTCACCGGCATCGACCCCTCCCCTTACATGCTGGACATCCTGGCCGAAACGCTGGGCAATCGCGTCGCCCTTTTCCGTGGTTTTGCCGAAGACCTTCCCTTTGACGACAACTCCTTTAACCACGCCATCCTCTTTACCAGCCTTGAATTTGTGGATGATCCGCAAAAAGCCCTGGCCGAAGCCTTTCGCGTAGCCAAAGACCGGGTATTCATTGGGTTTTTAAACCGCTATGCCCTCACCGGCATCGGCCGGCGGGTAAAGGGGATTTTTACCCCGACCATTTACAACCGGGCCTCCTTTTTCAGTGTCTGGGAGATCAAAACCATGGTTCGCAAGCTGATGGGGCCGGTCCCGGTCTGCTGGCGGACTGTCTGCCAGTTCCCCGGTTCGTGGGGGCCCTGGATGAAGCAGATCGAAAGCTCAGGTTTGGTTCAGCGTTTCCCGTTCGGAACCTTTGCCGGCATGGTGGTCACCCTGGTACCGCGCTTGCGCACCCGCCCCCTGGCCATCCGATATGAGCCCAAGGAGGTTGGCGGTGTGACCGCCGGGGCCACAGGCTGCACCGGAATCGGTTCCTGTGGTGGGAGCGACCGGCTTTAGGCGAAGGGACGAGGACTGAGGACTGAGAACTGAGTAAAGGGCAAAAAGATTGAACGTCCAACGCTCAACGTCCAACGTTCAACGTCCAATAAAGGGCGAAGGGACGAGGACGGGATAGCTGGTGAGCTGGTAAGGAAGGGATAGGACTGAGGACTGAGAAGAAGATAGCTGATAAGAACATCAGGCTATAGGCTAAAGGCGATGGGGGGTTAGTTGGGTTAGTTGGGTTAATTGGGTTATTGGGTTTGTTGGGTTTCCAAGCTCTATTCTGTTCACTTGAATCCTCGGCCCCTTGAATCCTTGAACCCTTTTCTTCCCATTGGACGTTGGACGTTGAGCGTTGGACGTTGGACGTTCAATCTCTTCACTCGAATCCTTGGCCCCTCGGCCCCTCGGCCCCTGCCCTTCAGGCCCCTTGACTCAGTCCTCAGCACTCAGTCCTCAGTCCTGATCTTTTCGCACTCGAATCCAGGAACCCTTGTCAAATGGAAGCCTGGCTCTACGAAACCCTGGCGGACCAACGGGTCCGATGCCGACTCTGCAGCCACCACTGCGTAATCAGTCCCGGCCAACGCGGGATTTGCGGGGTGCGGGAAAATTGCGCCGGCGTTCTGGAGACACGGGTTTACGGACACCTGATCGCCTCCGGGGACGACCCCATCGAAAAAAAGCCGATTTTTCACCTCATGCCCGGCAGCCGTTCCTTCTCCATCGCCACCGTGGGGTGCAATTTCAAATGCCGCTTCTGTCAGAATGCCGACATCGCCCAGATGCCGGCCGATCAGGACGGCCGGGTGGCCGGTGACCCGGTCACCCCCCAGCAGGTGGTAGCCACCGCCCGCCAGAGGGGCTGCGCCAGCATCGCCTATACCTACACCGAACCGACGGTTTTTTTCGAGTTTGCCTGCGATACGGCCCAACTGGCCCACCCCTTGGGAATCAAAAACATATTTGTGACCAACGGGTACATGAGCGCCGAAGCCCTGGAGCGGGTCAGCCCCTGGCTGGATGCGGCCAATGTCGATCTGAAAGCTTTCAGCGACGGTTTTTACAAACACCAATGCGGGGCCCGGCTGGAGCCGGTGAAAGCAACCCTGCGGCGCATGAAAGCGCTCAAGATATGGGTCGAGGTCACCACCTTGATCATTCCGGGGCTCAACGACGACCCCGGGGAGCTTTCCCAGCTGGCGACCTTTATCGCCACGGAGCTGGGCCCCGAAACCCCCTGGCACGTCAGCCGGTTCCACCCCACCTACCGGCTGACGGACCGCGGCGCCACACCGCTCAAAACCCTGGTCCAGGCCCGGTCCATCGGCCTGGCTTCCGGGCTCGAGTATGTCTATACGGGCAACCTGCCCGGACAGGGTGGTGAGGACACGCTTTGTCCCGGATGTGGGGCGGCCGTGATCGCCCGCAACGGTTTTCGGATCTTGGCCATGCGGGTGGCCCAGGGTCGCTGCAGCAGCTGCGGAACGGTTATTGACGGCATCTTCGGATAAACCCGCATCCTCATTTCGGTTGGAAAGGACCCGGCATGTCAACAATCGGGAATCTCAATCTGGATCACCTGGTCGGCTGCGAGGTGGGTACCTGCGTGCTGCTCAAAAAGTTGGGCCACGGCGCCATGTCAGCGGTGTTCATTGCCTTCCAAAAAACCCTCAAACGCCAGATCGCCGTTAAAATCCTTCCCAGATCCCTGATGACCGAAAAAAGTGCGGCGTTTTTTCAACAAGAGGCCGAATCGGCGGCCATCCTGACACATCCCCACATCATTCCCATCTATGAAGTGGGCGAAACCGACGCGTTCCTCTTCTTTACGATGCAATTGGTCAAAGGCAACGAATTATCCCACTATATCCGTCAAGCCCAGAAAAACATCGTGCCATCCAAGCGCTGGATGCCCCTGCCCACGGTCATCGGCCTGATGCTTAAAATCCTCGACGGCCTGGCTTACGCCCATGACAACGACATTGTGCACCGGGACATCAAGCCGGACAACATCATGATCGAAGGTCATTCCAAACGCCCCCTGATCACCGATTTCGGCGTGGCACGGGTCTCCCGAACCACCGCCAAGAGCGATCGGCTGCTTTTGGGCACCCCCTTGTATATGGCGCCGGAGCAGATTCTATCGGGGGGCATCGACGGCCGGGCGGACCAGTACAGTGCCGGGGTGATGATGCTCGAAATGCTCATGTCCCGCATTCCCTACCCCCCCTACCAGACAGCCATGGATCTACTCAAAATGAAGCTTCAGCTCAAGGAGCGGATCTTTCAGCAGCGACCTTCCGAGGTCCATCCCACGGCCAACCGGGACCTGGATGAAATTCTGTTCAAGGCCCTGGCCTTTGACCGGGATCAGCGCTATGCCTCCTGCCGCGAGTTCGCATCCAGTCTGGAGCAGTACCTCAAAACCGCCACACAACCACCTTCAACCGGATGAGGAGACCATGCCTTTAGATGCGGCCACCAAAAACCAGCTTGCACAGTTCGGACGGGCGGTTGCCTTGCTGTTCAACCGCTCCATGATGTACCAGCCCAACCACCCGTTCGTGGAGCAGTCCATCGACCTCTTCTACGATGGCGCCGTCAGTTTGCTCAAGACCATCTCACCGCTCGTGTTCATTCTCAACCGCGAGGAGTTCTTCGTGGATGAGGAGCCCCTGGACCCCCGTCTGAATGTGGGGCGCCTGGTGACCTTGTTCAAAACCAACGGGATTCAGTCCATTTCGATTGAACCCGGTCTGGAACGGCGCGAAATTCGGGTCTTTCTGGAAGTGTTCAGCAACATCAGCAAATACGCCGGTGTCGAGGGATTCAAAAAAGCCGTCTTTGCCCGGGGTGTGGTCAGCATCAAGGTCAACCACGTGCGCTACAAGAAAGTGACCGACGATGATGAGGTGATCTCCCGCGACACCTTGAAAGACCTGACGCCCCAGATGCTGGCTGCCGAAGACGAGGCCAAGGCCCGCAAAATGTTCATGGACACGCTGCTCGAGAGCGTACTCACGGAAGAGTTCGCCAAAACCCTCAACATCGACGCCCTCATGGCCAACCCCGGCGCAGTCTCCCACAACATGATCCAGGCCGATCTGGAAGGGGTGGCGGCCCATGCAGAAGGGGCAACCGGGCCCGGCCCGGGGGCTGGAACCGGCGGCGGCCCGCGAACCGGATCGGGTGATGGCGGGGGAGGCGGTCCGGGGGGAACCGAACCAGGCGCGGCCGGGAGCGGTGCGAGCCCGGCGGACCCTGGCGGTGCCTCCGGGGGCGCAGGTGGACCGGCCGGTGCAGCCGTTGGCCCGCCCCGAGGCGTCGGCCACGGCGGTCTTCTCTTTCAGCAGCTGGAAGTGATGCGCGCCGAAGTGGAGATACACCTCGAGGGTCAAGGCAATGTGCCCCTTGCTGACCTGGCCGGGGCCGTCTTCGATATGAAAAAGCAACTGCTGGAAGGCATCGAGGCTCAAAAAGCGTTGGGCGTGGCCTATGAAAACGAGGCCGCCATTGTTGAACACGCCAACGAGCTTAGCGACCGGGTGCTGTTGGAGCTGGTCAAATCGGAATATCAGCAAGGTACGATCACGCCGGCCCGCATGGCCCAGATCCTCAGACGTCTCGTTCCCGAAGCCGCCGAACTCAAACGCCTGCTGCCCAAGATCAAGGCAGCCCTGCTCGAGGAGGGCATGTCCAACACCCAGTACCTGGCGCTGGTGCAGGAGTTGAGCAAAGAGCTTCAGAGCGAGGGGCTGGCCCACATCCTCCAGGAAAGCGGCGAAGCGATCGGTATCGACGGCGACCAGCTCATCGCCGAATTCAAGCGCAATCCCGAACAGGCGGCCCAACTGATCTACCTGGCTTCCGAAATCCGCAAAGGCACCGGGGACGACAATGCGCTGGCCGATCTGCTGGCCGGTTATGTGGAGCAGGTGGGCAGCCACATGGCCATGGGCCAGGCCCAGGAGCACGATGACCCGGAGCACCTCAAGAAAGTGATTCATAACATCGAATCCAGCATCGTGGGCCAGCTGGGCAAGATGGACGTGGGTGAGGGAATCCTGAGTAAACTGGAAGCACGGCTCAACGAACGCATGGAAACAGTCCTGGACCAGATGCGGGCCGAGTGGATCAAAGCCAGGGGGCAGGGAGGCGATGGGGGTGAGCGTGTCGGGCGACAGAAGTCGCTCAGCGTCCTCCAGACGCTGGAACAGAGCGTCAGCGAGCACGACGAACTGGGGGAAATCCTCAAGATCGTACGGTCCCAGGTAGACGCCGGCACCATTGATGAAAACGACTATAAATCCATCCAGAAGGAGATCTCACGCCAGAAGCAGCTGATCAAGGAGCGCGAGACCGACCGCGTCATGCCCACCGGTGTGATCAAAGCCGGCGCCATGGCCTTCATCCTGGAAAAGGAGATCGCCCGCGCCAACCGCTATGACTATACCTTTTCCGCCCTGGCCTTCTCCATGGTCCGGATCAAACCCCGGGCCAAATTGCCGGCCGGCGGCAATACCAACGAAGCCCTCATGGAAGCGGTGCTGGCGATGCTGGCCCGGGTGTTTCGCGAAGTGGACATCGTCGGCCAATTAGGCAAGAACACGATCGTGGCGGTTCTGCCGATGATCGGCCGCGATGATTCCAAGAAAGCCCTTAATCGGGTCATGAACATCCTCCAGGGCGATCCGATCGAGGTAAGGGGCGTTGCGGTAGACTTCAAGTTTGCAGCCATTGCCATCACCTTCGACGGTCAACACACCCCCGACATCAAAAGCTTCATCCGGGTAATGTCCGGTCGACTGCAGGATATGGCCAACCGGTTGAAGAACATCCAATCCTTGATGTAGGGGCGTTGACGGCCAGGAGACCGGCAGCCCCCAGCAGCACAATCAGCGTCGCCATGTGGATTTCCCTTCTGGATCGATCAGTTGCTGTTCGTCAGGCGCGGCTCAATGCCAAGGGCTATGCGAGCATGCGCAGGATCAGGCGCACCAACCCGGCCAACACCAGCATGGCCGCCATGCCGGCGGCAAACAACCCGGCGAACCACAGCCACTGGCGCTGTACTTCAGTAAACCGCATCGTGCTCGTGGGAGGCCTTTCCCCGGAAGACCCAGAAGCAGTAGCCGGTGTAGGCCAGAATGCAGGGCAGCAGGAAAAGCGTTCCCAGCAGCAGCAGGGACTGGCTCTCGGGCGCTGCGGCCGCATCCCACAAGGTCACCTGGAATGGCACCAGCCAGGGCCAGGTACTCACACCGATCCCGATGTAGTTCATCAGAAAAATGCCCAGGGTGAGGAAAAAGGGCCGGAATTCGCGTTCGGAACGCAGATCCCGCCACAACATGACGAAAAACAGGAGCGACAGGATCGGCATGGGCTGCAGAAACAGAAAGTTGGGCAGGCTGAACCACAGCTGTCTGATGTCGCTGTTCATCAGCGGCATGCTCAGGCTGACCAGTCCCATAAAGAGGGCCACATAGACCATCACATACTTGGCGCAGCGGCGGGCCCAGGCCTGGGTTTCGCCATCGGTTTTCATGATCGTCCAGGTAGCGCCCAGCAAGGCGTAACCGGCCACCAGGGCGACCCCGACCATCACACTAAAGGCATCGAGCCAGTCTAAGGGGCCGCCGGCGAATGCGCGGCCCTCCACGGTGATGCCGTGGACAAATGTGCCGAGCACCACGCCCTGCATGAAGGTGGCCACCAGGGAGCCGAAATGGAAGGAGTAATCCCAGATGCGGCGCGTTTTTCCGCTGGCCTTGAAGCGGAACTCAAAGGCCACGCCACGAAAAATCAGGCCCAGCAGCATCAGAATGATGGGGAGGTAAAAGGCGGGCATCAGAATGGCGTAGGCCAGGGGAAACGCGGCCAAGAGGCCGCCGCCGCCCAGCACCAGCCAGGTTTCGTTGCCGTCCCAGAAGGGCGCAACGGAGTTCATCATCCGGTTGCGGCACTCCTCGGTGGGGGCAAAGGGAAACAGGATCCCCACCCCCAGGTCAAAGCCGTCCAGCAGGACATAGAGGAGGATGGCCGTTCCAATCAACAGGTACCAGATCAGCGCCAAGTCTACAAA
Organism: Desulfosarcina sp.; assembly: GCA_046484885.1. Classification (GTDB taxonomy): domain Bacteria; phylum Desulfobacterota; class Desulfobacteria; order Desulfobacterales; family Desulfosarcinaceae; genus Desulfosarcina. Next base: position 23,777 of record JAWOIA010000149.1, read on the forward strand.
ACTCTCGAAACTAAACATCGCTCCCTCCCGTCTGGCCGGCCATATCGGTGACCAGGGGCGGCTTTTTCACCCCGTGGCTGCCGTAGGCATCGTCTTCCAGGGTCTCGGGCCCTTTGCCGATGAGTTTGATGATGTAATATGCGCCGGCGGTAAACACCAAGCCGTAGGTGATGACGAATGCCGCCAGGGAAATGGCGACGGTTCCACCGGCCACCGGCGATATGCTTTCCGACGTTCGCAGGACGTTGTATACGATGTAGGGCTGCCGGCCGACTTCGGTGACGAACCAGCCGGCCAGCACGGCGATGAAGCCGGACGGTGTCATGGCCAT
>JAWOIA010000249.1:0-15803 GCA_046484885.1 Desulfosarcina sp.
TATTGCCGCCAGGGACTCCGTTTGGCCCGTGGCACCCCCCGTTGCCGGCTCAAGGCCGGACAGGGCCGCCACCTGTTGCACGGTCCCGTCAAAGCCGGCACACCCGTCGGATTTAAGGTCATACAGGGCATGGCGGATGTCGCGGATGATTTTAACCAGTGGGGTTTCGGTGGTCATGGGGTGATCCGGGGTCCATTGCGGCTGCGCCGCTGCGGTAAAATTGAAACGGGCGCGCCACTATTTTTTGGGCATCAGCGCCACCACCTGATCCAGAATCAGGTGGGCCAGCGCGTTTTTTTCCATCGTCTCCACAACGGTCTTGCGCCCATCGGCAAAAAAGAGGGTCACGCGGTTGGTGTCGGCGCCAAACCCGGCGTCGGGCTGACCGATCAGATTGGCCACGATCAGATCCAGGCGCTTCTCCTCGATCTTCCTGCGGGCATAGGTTTCCATATCCCGGGTCTCGGCGGCAAATCCGACCACGATCTGATGGCTGCGCTTTCGCTCTCCGACCGCCTTGAGGATGTCCGTGGTCCGTTCCAGGGCAAGCAGCAGCTCACTGCTCTCTTTTTTAATCTTGTGGGCCTGGGTGGCGGCCGGACGATAATCGGAAACCGCCGCCACTTTGACAATGACCTGGGACTGGTCCATGTGGGCGAAAACCGCCTCAGCCATCTGCGCAGCGCTGGTAACCGGTACCAGCGCCACATTGAGCGGGGGCGCCAGGGCCACGGGGCCGCTGATCAGCGTCACCCGCGCACCCCGATTCTCGGCGGCCCGCGCGATGGCATAGCCCATTTTCCCAGAGGAAGGGTTGCTGATAAACCGCACCGGGTCGATGGCCTCGCGGGTGGGGCCGGCGGTAACCAGCAGGTTGACGCCCGAAAGGTCGTCGGGTGTGAGGAGGCTCGACAGCCGGTCGACGATCTCCAGCGGCTCCGGAAGTCGACCCGGCCCGGTGGTGCCGCAGGCCAACGCCCCCTCGCCCGGGGTCAAAATGCAGCAGCCGTCCGCTTCGACCTGTTTGAGGTTGCGCCGGTGAGAGGGGTGTTCATACATGTTCGAATTCATTGAGGGGCAGATCATCACCGGACAGGTGACGGCCAGCATGAAGGTGCTCAGGGCATCATCGCCGATGCCATGGGCCAGTTTGGCGACCATGTTGGCCGTGGCCGGGGCGATCACCACCGCCTGGGCCGCTTCGGCCCAGGCGATATGACGGATAGCCGCGTCATCCATTTCGTGGAAAAGGTCCTGGCAGACCGGGTTTTCGGAAAGAACCGCAAAGGTGGTCGGCCCGACAAATCGGGCGGCGTTGCGGGTCATCATCACCCGCACACGGGCGCCCAGTTTCACCAGGTGCCGAAGCAGTTCCACACTTTTATAGGCCGCGATGCCGCCGCATACCCCCAGAACGATATTTTTGCCCTGCAGAACTGTTTTTTGCATGTCCTTCAGACCCAACTGGTTAAACCGGTTTTCGGGGTTGACGCCCCTGACCGCCCCCCGGCCGCGCTGCTTCCCCAAGCGAGGGAATCCCGATGCGCTGCAGGCGGTGCAGGGTTCGGTAGCGCACCATCCAGCGCACCCACGCTTGCACCAGGTCGGAGAGCGCCTGGCCCTGCGGACGGCCTTCGGGCATCATGGATAGAACCCCATTGAGTTCGCGCTGCAGGTCCGTTCGATCGGGGGCTTGCTCGAGCAAGAAGCGGTAAATCCGGGCTGCGGCATCGTTCCGGCCCTGGCTGGCATAGACCCGGGCCATAGTGGCCGTATAAAAGGTTTTGTCCTCGTCCATCCCCATTTTATCTCCTCAACCCCGCCCCGCCGGAACGGATAACGACCAGGTCATCCTTGCCGACCATCCCCAGTTCACGGCGAGCCACGCTCTCGATGTATAGCGGGTCGCTTTTCAAGCGACTGATGGTGCGATAAAGATTGACGTTCTCTCCGGCCAGCACCTCGTTCTGATCCGTGAGGGCCTGCTGCCGATTCCGCAGCCGCAGCAGTTCCACCAGGCCCTGGTCACCGAAGACGATCAGGATCATCAGACCGAGCATCAGCGCCGCCACTGCGGCAACCATCGACTTTTGAATCCGACTCATGATCGCTGCAGACTCCTTTTCATCAACCCCGCCACCGTCAGCCATTCCGGAATTTTCAACAGCCAGGCCGCTGCGCAGAAAACCGCCACGCCACCGCCCACAGCGATGCCGATTGCGCTCAACAACCGCATGCCACCCGCCCCGACCCCGTCAGGGACAACCGCCCGGCAGACCAGCACGATAAACAGGGCCATGATCCCCGAGGCGGTCAGGGTCTTGAAGCAGCTGGCCAGCATGGGCCGCCACCGGATAGCCCCCACTTTGTTGCGCAACACCGCCACCAACAGCACCAGGTTGACCATGGAAGCCAGCGAGGTCGCCAAGGCCAGCCCGCTGTGCTTCATGGGACCCATCAGGGCCACGCCGAAGAGGATGTTGGCGACGATGGCGATGGTGGCGGTTTTGACCGGCGTTCGGGTGTCCTGCATGGCATAAAAGGTGGAAACGACAATCCGCACCGCGGAAAACGCCCACAGGCCTAAAGCATAGTATAAGAGGGCCTCGGAGGTCAATCGCGTGGTTTGGGCATCGAAGGCCCCGCGTTTGAACAACAGGGCCACGAGCGGGTCCCGCAGGAAGATGAGCCCCACCATGGCCGGAATGGTGATAAAGAGCACCAAACTCATGGCATGACCAAAGGTGTGACCGATGGCGGCGTGGTCGCCGTTGGCCGCTTGACGGGAAAGGCTGGGCAGCACAGCCGTAGCCGCCGCCTGGGCGAAGATCCCCAGGGGGAACTGAACCAGCCGGTCGGCATAGTAAAGGTAGGAGACACTGCCGGCTGGAAGCAGAGAGGCGAGCAGGGTTCCAACCAGGATATTGATCTGGTAGACCGCCGCACCGAAAATGGTCGGCAGCATGAGCAGGCCGATCTTTTTCATCCCCGGATGCCAGAGCCCCGATTTTTTCCAGAAACGCACCCCGTGCCGAACCAAATAGGGAAGCTGCAAAGCCAGTTGAAGCGCACCGCCCAGGAGCACGCCGCCAGCCAGACCGATTACGCGGACCGTCTCCGAGTCCGAACACCGGGAAACGGCGAAAACAGAGCCGATCATGGCCAGGTTCAACAATACCGGAGAGACGGCCGGCGCCCAAAAATGGCCAAGGACATTGAGTATGCCCATGCACAGGGCCACCAGTCCGACCAGAATCACGTAGGGAAACATGATGCGCGTCAAGGTGATCGTCAGGGCCATCTTTTCAGGCAGGACCGAAAACCCGGGGGCGACGACCCGGATAATCAGCGGAGCAGCCACAACGCCGACGATCGTGACCAGCGACAGGCAGACGAGCAGCAGTTTCAGGGCGCTCACCGCCAGGCGGAACCCCTCCTCACGGTCGCCTTTGATCAGAGTTTCCGTGAACACCGGCACGAAGGCGATACTCAGCGACCCCTCACCGAAGAGGCGGCGCAGCAGGTTGGGAATCCGGAAAGCGGCGATAAAGGCATCCGCAGCCATCCCGGCACCAAAAAAAGAGGCCAGCACCATATCCCGGACGTAACCGAAGATGCGGCTGAGCAGGGTCGCCGCCCCCACCACGCCGGCGGCCCGGGTGACGCGTCGGTTCTCACCACCGGGCTCGTATCTGCTTTCCCGCGCCATTGGCTCCCGGTCCGGTTTCAAGACACAAAAATCCTTGACTTGCCCACTATTTTCGCCTATTGGGGAGTTTTGTTGTGATCAATTATCTGCCGAAAGGAGTGACAACAGGTGGCAAACCATAAATCAGCATTGAAGCGCGCCGGCCAGAACGAGCGGCGGCGCCTGCGCAACCGGGCCGTTCAGACCCGGGTAAAAAACGTCGTCAAGGATGTACGCCAAGCCGCGGCCGGGGATACGGAAAAAACCGTCGAACGGCTCAGCACGGCCAAGTCCGTCATCGACAAAGCGGTCAAAAAAGGGGTTCTGCACCAGAAAACCGCTTCCCGCAAAATTTCCCGTCTGGCCAAGCGGATCAACAGCCAGACCGCCTGATTCGCTGCGCCATCCGCAGTCTGGGGACGGCGGCCCTGAAAAGCGGCTGCTGGAGTGTCTTGGGCTGCGGCGGCATTGGCGTTCGCTCATCAGAAGTCATCCGTCATTCGATTAAAAGCGGTTTGGGCCATTTTTCTGGACAGCGCGACAATGGCCTGCCACTGGTTGCTATCCGTTGTCGCCTGGTCGCCATCGCCGACCGCGAAATCCTGGTGGTCAACCAAGTTTCCCGACGACCAGAGGACCTGGCCGTCGCGGGATTCCAGCCGCAGGTTCAGGGTGCCGGTCACCCGGCGCTCCAGCGCCGTCGAGATCGACGCGCGGGAAATATTATCCACGGACAAACCAACAATGGCCCCGGTCAGGATGCCATCGGCCTGTGAGCGGTCCCGCACCAGGCTGGCTTCCCGACTCGTGGTAAACTCATTGATCAGGTCGTTGGTGAAGATGCTCTCGATCCCGGATTGAGAGGACCGGTTTTCAAGCATGGTGATAAACACCCGGGATATACCGCCCGGCAGGCTGCCCCCACCGGCAAACTGGAAGCCGCACCCGGCCAGCGCAATCACCAACGCACCCAGAACCCATCGACTGGTTACACGACGTTTCATCCACTGCCTTTGACCGAGGGCGGCACGGCGGCCGCAGAGCCGACCGCGTGACCGCCGCAGCAACCCGGGTGCGGCGCCAGCGCGGCATCGCCCAGCAGTCGCGCACCGGAAGGCTGATTCACACAACGATATTCACCAGTTTGTTCTTGACGGCGATCACTTTTTTGACGGCTTTGCCATCGATATAGCGGATGATCCGTTCGTCGGCCAGCGCCGTTTGCTTGAGCACATCCAGGTCGGCATCCATGGCGGCTGAAAAGCGGCTGCGCAATTTTCCGTTCACCTGAACCACCACTTCGACTGCATCTTTGACCATGGCCGCCTCGTCGTAATCGGGCCATCGGCTCAACAATACGCTGCGGTCATGACCCAGGGCCTCCCATAACTGCTCACAAAAATGGGGGACGATGGGCGACAGGAGCAAAACGGTCGTCTCCAGAGAAAAAACCATCGCTCGCCGGTCCGGGCTTTGCGCAGTGGACTCATCGACGGCGTGCATGGTGTTGAGCAGCTCCATCACCGCGCTGATGGCGGTGTTGAAATGGAACCGCTCCTCGATGTCCTGGGTCACCCGCTTGATGGTTGCATGGGTTTTTTGATGCAGATCCCGGAAAGGCGCCGTCAACTCCGCCAGCCCGATAGGGCCAGCGGCACAACCCGCCAGCTGCGGCAGCCAGCGGCCGGCCAGACGCCAGACCCGCTGCAGAAAACGGTGGCTGCCCTCGACCCCCTGCTCGCTCCATTCCAGATCCCGTTCGGGGGGGGCGGCGAAGAGACAGAAAAGCCGGGTGGTGTCGGCTCCGAATTGGTCGAGCAGGCGGTTGGGGTCGATGACATTTTTTTTTGACTTGGACATCTTTTCCACCCGGCCGATGGTCACCGGTTGGCCGCAGAGCAAACAGGCTCGGCCTGAACCGGTCGCTTCCCTCACCTGTTCGGGAAACAGGAAGCCATGCTCCGGACAGGCCAGGGTCTCCTTGCAGACCATGCCCTGGGTCAGCAGTCGGGTAAACGGCTCCTTGAAGGTGACCAGATCCAGCGACTTCAATACCCGGGTGAAATAGCGCGAATAGAGCAGGTGTAAAATGGCGTGCTCCACCCCACCAATGTATTGATCCACCGGCATCCAGTAGGCGACCGCATCCGGATCGAACATGGCCGTGTCGCAGCGGGGGCTGCAGTAGCGCTGAAAATACCAGGATGACTCCACGAAGGTGTCCATGGTGTCGGTTTCGCGCCGGGCATCGTCACGGCCGCACTGCGGACAGCGGGTTTTGGCGAAGTCGGCCAGCAGCGGCAACGGGGAGCCGCCGCCCTCCAGCAGGTCGACCGCTTCGGGCAGCACAATGGGCAGGTCCGCCTCGGGCACGGGGACAATGCCGCAGCGGTCACAATGAATCATGGGAATGGGGGCCCCCCAGTAACGCTGTCTGGAGATGCCCCAGTCCCGCAGTCGAAAACTGACGGTTTTTTTGCCGATTCCGTGCTGATCCATGAAGGCGGCGATCGCCGCCATGGCCTCGCGGTTGCCCATGCCATTGAATCGCCCCGAGTTGACCAGGACGCCGTCGCCGGTATAGGCCGACTCCAGGACGGCCCCCTTCACGTCCTGGTCGGCTGGGTTGACCACGACAACAATGGGCAGCCCGTATTTTTTGGCAAAATCGAAATCGCGCTGGTCATGCGCCGGGACCGACATCACCGCGCCGGTTCCATACTCCATCAGGGCGAAGTTGGCCGTGAAGATGGGAATCGGCTGTTCGTTCATGGGATTGATGCAGTAAGCACCAGTAAATACCCCTTCTTTTTCATAATTTTCGATGGCCTTGCTGGAGCGGTCCTGGAGTGCGATACGCTCGACAAAAGCGGCCACGGCGGCCTCCTGCCCCCTGCCCGCGCAAAGCCGGGAAACCAGTGGGTGCTCCGGTGCCAGACACATGAAGGTCGCACCGAAAACCGTGTCGGGACGGGTGGTGAAGACAGGGATGAGCGCGTCGCTGTCGACAACCGGGAAGCGGATCTCCGCACCGACACTCTTGCCGATCCAGTTGCGTTGCATGGTGGTGACTTTTTCCGGCCAGCCGGGCAGCTGGTCACAATGCATCAGCAGGTCTTCGGCAAAATCAGTAATCCTGAAAAACCACTGCCACAGTTTCTTCTGGCGTACCGCATGGCCGCAACGCCAGCACATGCCCGCTTCCACCTGCTCGTTGGCCAGCACCGTCTGGCAAGGTTGACACCAGTTCACATAGGACTCTTTGCGGTAGGCCATGCCCCGCTCGGCCATCTTGAGAAAGAGCCATTGCTCCCAGCGATAGTATTCCGGGCGACAGGTGGCCAGTTCACGGCTCCAGTCATAGGAGAAGCCCAGCCGTTTGAGCTGGTCCCGCATGAAGGCGATATTTTCGTAAGTCCACTGGGCCGGGTGGGTTCGATTCGCAATGGCCGCGTTTTCGGCCGGCATCCCAAAGGCGTCCCAGCCCATGGGGTGCAGGACGTTGAACCCGCACATCCGCTTGTAGCGGGCCACCACGTCCCCAATGGTGTAATTTCGAACATGTCCCATGTGGATCTTGCCGGAGGGATAGGGAAACATTTCCAGCAGGTAATATTTTTTTTGGCCCGGCGTCTCCACCACACGGAAGAGTCGATCATCCTGCCAGCGCTGCTGCCACTTGCCCTCAATTGCCCCGGGGTGATAGCGTAAATCCATGAACCGTCCGTCCTATCTTCTTGCGAACATTGTCGATTTTGCTGCTTTCAGGTGCACCCTCATGCCATAAAGCCCGCCAAAGATCAAGAGCCGTTCTGGAGATGCGCCGGGTGCGGCCCGACAGAGCCGTCAGACGATCCGCCCGTCAGGGGTGATCCCTCGCTTTACCCCTGCCGATCGGGGGCTTGCACCGGTTTCCCTAAAAATTCCGTTGACTTGATGGAAACAATTCCTTATTTATGCGCATTCATCAGGTCTAGAATCCACAGAAAGGAATGAAACCATCACTGCATGACCAGTAAAATCCTCATCAACGCCGTGGCCCCGGAAGAAGTGCGGCTGGCCATCGTCAAAGACAGCCGCCTGGAAGAATTCCACATCGAAAGTGCAGCCCGGGAAATCCTGCACAGCAATATCTATAAAGGTGTGGTCACCCGTATCGAACCCAGCCTGCAGGCGGTTTTCGTGGACTTTGGCGGCGAACGCCACGGCTTTTTGCAAAAGCAGGAGATCCACAGCGACTATTTTCAACAGCCGCCGGCCAACAGCAGCACCATTCAGCAGATGGTCAAGCGGGGCCAGGAGCTGATGGTGCAGGTGACCAAGGACCCCATCATGAAAAAGGGGGCCATGCTCTCCACCTTCATCTCCCTGCCCGGCCGCTGCGCCGTGCTGATGCCGGGAAGCGACAGCCGCGGCATCTCTCGCAAGATCGAGGACGAGGCCGAGCGCACACGGCTCAAGGAGATTGTCGACAAGCTCGATCTGCCCGAGGGCTTCGGCATCATTGTGCGCACAGCCGGCGAGGGATGCACCAAAACCATGCTGGCCAAAGATGTCCAGTACCTGCTGCGGTTGTGGCATAACATCACCGCCAAAGGGGTGAAAGCCACGGCACCCGCTGCTCTCTACAAGGACCGCAACCTGGCCGTGCGTTCGATCCGCGATCATTTCACACCCGAGATCAAGGAGATCCTCATTGACGATGAAGCGGTCTACCAGGAAGTAAAAACGTTCGTTAAAATCATCTCCCCGAAACAGACCCACATCGTCAAGCTTCACAAATCGGACAAACCCCTGTTCACCCGATTCCAGCTGGAAGATCAAATCGCCACCATTTTCAACAACCGGGTCAGCCTCAAATCGGGGGGATCGGTGGTGCTGGAACGCACCGAAGCGCTGGTAGCCATCGACGTCAATTCCGGCAAGGGCACCCAGAAAAAAAACATTGAAGAGACCGCCTTGATGACCAACCTGGAAGCGGCGGCCGAAATCGCCCGTCAACTCCGAATTCGTGATCTGGGGGGGCTGATCGTGGTCGATTTTATCGACATGCGCGAACAAAAGCACCGCAGTCAGGTGGAAAAAGAGCTTCGCAGCGCCATGAAACAGGATCGGGCCCGGGTCAAAATCGGCAAAATTTCCAAATTCGGCCTGCTGGAGCTCTCCCGCCAGCGCCTGCGGCCATCCATCGACTTCGGCAGCATGGAGACCTGTTCAACCTGCGGCGGAAAAGGCCAGATCCCTTCGACCGAATCGCTGGGGCTCAGGTTCTTACGGAAGGTGACGCTCGATACCCTCAAGGATGAAATTCAGCTGGTATGTGCACAACTGCCGAAAACGGTGGCGACCTACGTGCTCAACCACAAACGCAAGGAGTTGAGCCAGCTGGAGGAAAAACGGACCGTGGCCATCACCATTCTGCCCCGGGATGACCTGATTCCCGGCCAGATGGAGATCGCCTACGATAAAAAGCCCCTAGCGGTCGAGACCCCGCCCGCATAGGGTTTGAGCGCTCTTTTGCCGCCATATCGGATCGTGGAGCGCAAGAATGATTTGACGGGGCGACCGATTTGCAGTATAGGAGCGCCACTTTCAACGTCGTTGAACCAGCGCGGCGGCGGCAGGGTTGGACCCATCCGCCGCCGCCGGCTTGAAATATCTCACAGGAGGTTTTGACACCGATGGATATCGCTTACGCAATGGGACAAGGAGGGGCTGAGGCCTCAGGTGGTTCAGGAGGGTTCGCATCGTTTATTCCGCTGATCCTCATGTTCGTTATCTTCTATTTTTTGCTGATTCGTCCCCAGCAGAAAAAAACCAAAGAGCACCGTCAAATGGTCGACAGCCTCAAAACCGGTGATCGCATCATTACCAGCGGCGGCCTGCACGGCCGGATCACCGGCATTTCAGAAAACGCCCTGACGGTTGAAATCGCCGAGAAGGTGCGGGTCAAAGTCAACCGCGGCAATGTCTCCGCGCTGATGCAGACCAGTCCGCCCCCGGCCGCACCCAAGAAAGAGAAGAAAGAAAAAGCCGACAACGGCAACGCCTAAATTCGAATCGTTTTCCCCTGCAAAGCCCCATTGCCACCGGCACATTGACCCGTCACCGCCGCCGTTTCGCCCGCGGTCGGTTCCGGGGTGAAACGGCGGCTGGGGCTTTGGTGTGCCAATCATGAAAGGAAAGAGGCGGTGAAGAAGCTTTCGTGGAGACTCATCCTGATTACAGGGGTCGTCCTGGCCGCTGTGGTTTATGTTATTCCGACATTTAAGCCGGGGGTGTGGCCCCATAAAAAAATCAATCTGGGTCTGGATCTTCAGGGCGGCATGCACCTGGTGCTGGAAGTCGATGTCGACAAGGCCGTAGAGAACACCATCGAGCGCATAGGCCAGGAGATGCGTGAGCTCCTGAGGAAAGCACGCATCCGGATCACGGGCATCGAACGGGTGGAGGGCATCCGGCTGGCCGTCCGGGTGCCGGCGGAAGATGACAGTCAGCGTTTCGATGAACTGTTGGACAAGGAGTTTCCCGATCTGCGGATAGCGCGGCGGACCACCCGCCAGGACGTGCTGGAAGTGATCCTGGAGCACCCCGAAAGGGAGGCCGACCAGATTCGTCAGCTGGCGGTGGATCAGGCCCTGGAAACCATTCGCAACCGCATTGATCAGTTCGGTGTCAGCGAACCGGACATCCGCATTCAAGGCGAGCGGCGGATTCTGATCCAACTGCCCGGGATCCAAGATACCCAACGGGCCAAGGACCTGATCGGCAGGACCGCTCTGCTGGAATTCAAGCTGCTGGACGAAGAGAGTGACTGGGAAGCCGCCCTGAGCGGCGCCCCTCCCGCCGGCAGTGAAATCCTCTATGAAGTCAAAGAGGACCCGGCAACCCGCCGCACCCAGAGGACGCCCTATCTGGTCAAAAAGCACACTTCATTGACCGGGGCTTACTTAACCGACGCCCGGGTGCAGATCGACAGCCAGTTCAATGAACCCTATGTTTCGATCACCTTCGACAAGAAAGGCGCCCGGCTCTTCGAGCGCATCACCGAAGAAAATGTCAAGAAACGCCTGGCCATCGTCCTGGACAACAACATCTACTCCGCCCCGGTCATCCAGGAAAAGATCGCCGGCGGCCAGGCCCGCATCACCGGCAATTTCACCACCGAGCAAGCCCGCGACCTGGCCATCGTGCTGCGCGCAGGCGCGCTGCCGGCGCCGGTAGAGATTCTGGAAGAGCGCACCGTCGGCCCTTCCTTGGGAACCGATTCGATCCGCATGGGTCTGATCTCCATGCTGGTGGGCGGCGTGCTGGTCATCCTCTTCATGGCGGTCTATTACAAGGGGTCCGGCATTGTGGCCGATTTCGCCCTGGTGCTGAACATCCTGCTGATCGCTGCCGGGCTGGCCGGCTTCGGAGCCACCCTCACCTTGCCCGGCATCGCCGGCATCATCCTGACCATTGGCATGGCCGTAGATGCCAACGTATTGATTTTCGAGCGTATTCGAGAAGAGATGCGCCTGGGCAAAACCCCCAGGGCCGCCGTGGACGCCGGCTACCAACGCGCAAGCCTGACGATTCTGGATGCCAATGTCACCACTCTGATCGCAGCCCTGGTGCTGTTTCAGTTCGGAACCGGTCCGGTCAAGGGTTTTGCGGTCACCTTGAGCCTGGGGGTGGTGGCCAGCCTGTTTACGGCATTGATCCTGACGCGCGCCATTTTCGATTATTTTCTGATCAGCCGTAAGGTCCGAACCATCAGCATCTGAGGCGCAAGCCCGGTCCACGCAGGCGACTGCACCTCGGCCGGCAACGCAAAACCACCAGCAAGGAATGGATTCATGGAGTTTATCAAAGCGGGTATCAACATCGACTTCATTGGGAAAAGGAAGATCGCCTTCATCCTTTCGGCTGTGCTGTTCATCGCCAGCATCGGCACCCTGCTGGTCAACAAGGGTCCCCGCTTCGGCATTGATTTTGCCGGCGGCACACTGGTCCAGGTCAAATTCCAGCAACCCGTGTCCATCGACCTGATCAAATCAGGCCTGCAGGACATGGACCTGGCGGCATCGTCGGTGCAGCAGTTTGGCCAGGTTGCCGACAACGAATTCCTCGTGCGGACCGATGCGGCGATGCCGGCCATAGAGGGGCTGGCCCAAAAATTGGAAGCGCATCTGGAAACGCTCACCAATGTAGCGGTCGAAATCCGGCGGGTGGAGATGGTAGGCCCCCAAGTGGGCCAGGACCTGCGGGAAAAGGCCATGTTCGCCATGTTTTTCGCGCTGCTCTTCATCACGGTGTACATCTCCGGCCGTTTTGAACTCAAGTGGGCCAAAAGCGGTGCCGTTGTCGCCGCCATCATCGGCGCCGTCTACCTGCTTTCGCTCTTTAAGGTCTCGGTCCCTTTTCTCATGGTCGCAGCCCTGATCGTCTCGCTGATGGCCTTCTGGTTCTTTGAATTCAAGTATGCCATGGGCGCCATCGTAGCCCTGATCCACGACGTGACCATCACCATGGGCATTTTCACCGTTTTCGACAAGGAGTTCACGCTGCCCATTGTTGCCGCGCTGCTGACCATCATCGGCTACTCCCTTAACGACACCATCATCGTTTTTGACCGCATCCGCGAAAACCTGCGCAAATATCACCGTGAACCCCTGGTTACGATTTTGAATAAAAGTGTCAATGAAACCCTGAGCCGGACCATCCTGACCTCGATGACCACCCTGATGGTTGTCGTTTCGCTCTTTGTTCTGGGCGGCAGCATCATCCACGATTTTTGCTTCACCCTCATCGTTGGCATACTGGTCGGCACCTATTCGTCCATCTTTGTGGCCAGCCCTATCCTGCTCTCCTGGCAGGCCCGGAGAAAATAGATGCACGCCTTACGGCCCTGGTTCGCCCTCAAGAGCGTGCCCGGGATCGGCAACCTGTTGTTTCGACGGCTGATCGAACGCTTTGGCTCGCCCCACGCGGTCTTTGGCGCCGGCGAGGCCGAGTTGCTGGCGGTCGCGGGGGTCACCACCCGTCTGGCCTTGGCCATCCGCCGCCAGCGGATTGGGGATGAGGTTGACCGGGAGCTGGCTGCTGTCGAGCAAAAAGGATTCAGCATCGTCACCCAGACCGATCGGCGCTATCCCCCCCTGCTGGGTCAGATCCCGGACCCACCGCCGTTTTTATACGTTTACGGCAGGTTGCCGGCCACGGGTCTGGCCATCGCAGTGGTGGGGTCGCGCAATGCCACCGATTATGGCCTCGCCAACACCAGGCAGATCTGCATGGATCTGGCCCGGCAGCACACAACCATCGTCAGTGGGCTGGCCAGGGGCGTGGACACCGCCGCTCATGCCGGCGCCATCGCCGGCGGCGGGCTGACGGTCGCGGTTTTGGGCACCGGTCTGGACCGGATTTACCCCCGGCAAAACGAGCGCCTTTTCCACCAGATTGCCCAAAACGGTGCGGTGGTTACCGAGTTCCCGTTGGGCACCGGCCCCGATGCGCACCACTTCCCGGCCCGCAACCGCATTATCAGCGGCATGTGCCACGGCACGGTTGTGGTGGAGGCAACCGGCCGAAGCGGATCACTGATCACCGCCCGCCTGGCCGCCGAACAGAATCGGGACGTTTTCGCCGTTCCCGGCAACATTCACTCGTTTAAAAGTGTCGGCACCCACGCCCTGATCAAGGCCGGCGCCAAGCTGGTGGTGCATGCCCGCGACATCCTGGATGAATTTCAACACCTTCAGGCTGGTGCACCGCAGCCGACCCAGCCGCCAGCGCGGGTCTACCCGGTTTTAACCCAAGCGGAATACGGGGTGATCCAAAAGCTGGAAGCCGATCCGATTCACATCGATGACCTGGCCCGCAAAACCGCCCTGGCCCCCGGCCGGCTGTCGGGACTGCTCCTGCAGCTCGAACTCAGCGGTATGGTGATCCAGTCTCCGGGCAAGCGCTTCTCCATTGCCCCTGGCGTCAATCCCGAACAGTTGAAAAACCAACACAGCATGCATGAGGAAAAACGTGAGTAAACCCCTGGTGGTCGTCGAGTCGCCCACAAAGGTCAGAACCTTGAAAAAATATCTCGGCAGCGATTACCAGATCGCTGCTACCGTAGGTCACATCAAGGACCTGCCCGACAAGGACCTTGGAATCGATATCGAAAACGACTTCACCCCCCAGTACCGGAACATCCCCGGCAAGTCCAAAATACTGAGCCAGTTAAAATCAGCGGCCGGCGACGCCAACGAGATCTACCTCGCCCCTGACCCGGATCGGGAAGGGGAAGCCATTGCCTGGCACACGGCCGACTTGCTCAAGAAAAAGGGTCGCCGGTTTTATCGGGTGCTGTTCCATGAGCTGACCCAGCATGCGATTCTCGAGGCCATGGAAAAAGCCCGGGACCTGGACCGCGACAAGTATGAGGCCCAGCAAGCCCGACGCATCCTGGACCGTTTGGTGGGCTACCAGATCTCACCCCTGCTATGGCGCAAGGTCAAAGGCGGTCTCAGTGCCGGACGGGTGCAATCGGTGACCGTTCGTATCATCTGCGACCGGGAACGGGCCATCCAGCGCTTCACGCCCGAAGAGTACTGGTCCATCACCGCCAATCTCAAAGGCACGGCACCCCCCGCCTTTGCCGCCAAACTGGCGCGCAAAAAGGGGGCAAAGCTCCAAATCCCGGACGAAGCCACGGCCCAGGCCATTTTAAAGGATCTGCAAACAGTCGGCTTTGTGGTTGACAAAATTTCCAAGCGCACTAACCGGCGCAATCCCCTGCCCCCCTTCATCACCAGCAAACTGCAGCAGGAGGCGATTCGCAAGCTGCGCTTTTCGGCCAAAAAGACCATGGCCGTAGCCCAACAGCTCTATGAAGGCATCGATGTGGAGCCCGGTGAGCCGACCGGTTTGATCACTTACATGCGCACCGATTCCACCCGGATTGCCGACGAAGCGGCCCAGGAGGCCTTGCAGTTGATCGAGAGCCGGTTCGGCAAGGCCTATTCGAACGGCAAACCGCGGTTTTTCAAAAACAAGAACAAGGCCCAAGACGCCCATGAAGCGATCCGCCCCACCTCGGTCTTTCATACGCCCGACAAACTCGAGCGCTACCTGTCCAAGGATCAACTGGCGCTCTACACCATGATCTGGCAGCGCTTCGTGGCCTCCCAAATGGCACAGGCCCTGATCGACCTCAAGACGCTCTCCATCCAGGCCGGCGACTACACCTTCACCGCCAGCGGCTCCTCGGTAAAGTTCCCCGGCTTTCTGGCCCTTTACCAGAGTGCCGACGACGAAGCCGAGAGCAGCAAGACCAGCCAGCCGCTACCGGAACTGGCCGAAAATTCCCCGCTCGAACTACTGGCCATCGACCCCAAGCAGCATTTCACCCAGCCTCCGCCCCGGTTTTCAGAGGCCTCCCTGGTCAAGGAGCTGGAGGAAAACGGTATCGGCCGCCCCAGCACCTACGCCGCCATTCTCTCTACCATCCGGGACAAAGGCTATGTGGATCTGGTCAAGGGCTACTTCAGGCCCACAGAGCTGGGCCTAATTGTCAACGACCTGCTCATGACCAGCTTTCCGGAGATCATGGACGTGGCCTTCACCGCCCGGCTGGAAACGGATCTGGACCGGGTGGAACAATCGGAGGTTGAAGCCCTGACCCTGCTCAACCAGTTTTACGGCCCTTTCAGCCGCAAACTGGCCGAAGCGGCCGAAAGCATGCTCAGCGTCAAAGGGGTCGGCATACCCACGGGTCTGACCTGCCCCTTGTGCCAAAAAAACACCTTGCACATCAAAATGGGTAAAAACGGCCATTTCCTGGCCTGCTCCGGATATCCCCAATGCACCTATTCCAGCGACTATGAGCGGGATGAGAAAGGAATCATCGCCCCGGTGGCGCCGGCCGAAAGCCAAGCCACCGACCACATCTGCCCGTTGTGCGGCAAACCCATGGTGATCAAACGGGGGCGATACGGCGATTTTTTAGCTTGCACCGGCTATCCGCAATGCAAGCACACCCACTCACTCAACAACGGTTCCCATGGCAAACCCACCGGTGTCACCTGTCCCGAAACTGGATGTGATGGCAATGTGGTTGAAAAAATGTCCAAACGGG
>JAWOIA010000106.1:0-17052 GCA_046484885.1 Desulfosarcina sp.
TGAAACTGGATAACGCCACCAGAAACCGCATAGAAGTGATCTATAAGGTCAGAAGACGACCGGCTGCCGCGCCCTGAAACGATGGGTGTGATGCTCCCGGTATAGCTGCGTTTTCGATGCCAGGTGGGCTGGTTTTCCTATCAAGCCCGGAACGGTTAGTCACGCCGTCAGGGCGGCAGTGGCCATGGTCCGCAACCGGATCTGGTTTCGCAACCTGCCAAGAACACCATACTGAGCCACGGGACGGTTGCGAAGATGTTTTTTATTTAATTTTCAAATAGTTAAATTAATTTGGGCCGATGGGCCACTTCGGCCCACCTGATCACAAGTACTTAATTTTCTGTATTTTCTTGACAAATTACCGAACTCCTGACATCAAGTTAAGCCTGATGACGGTGATTATCATTTACAATTAAATGGTTAGCGGTCAACTCACCCTGGGAAGCGATCCACTGCCGATGGGCGATGCCGCATCAATCAACTGGAACCGGGTGGCTCCACACAATTCAGAGGGAGTACGCAGCATGAGCCTGACCAAAGCTCAAATTGTAGAGAACATTCAGAATCAGACCGGACTCACCAAGATCAAGGCTACCGAAACAGTTGAGAACCTGCTTGAAATCATCAAATCGTCCCTGGCTGCCGGTGAAAACGTTCTGGTCAGTGGTTTCGGCAAGTTCTGCGTCAAGGAAAAAAAGCAGCGCAAAGGCAGAAACCCGGCCACCGGCAACGAAATGATGCTGGACGAACGCCGGGTGGTAACTTTTAAATGCTCAGGAAAGTTGCGGGATAAGATCAACTGAGACGAGCCGCCCGCGACAGTGTTATCCCCGGTGTGGGAAAATGGCCGCCAAAGGGTTCAGCGGCTGCAATCCAACGCGGTGCCCGGAGCATCGTTCTGAGCGGAATTCAAGGATCCGGGACACGCCGCCGGAGCCGCTACCTGGGATAGGGTTTCCCGCACGCGTTGCAGCGTCCATCATCCCCTACGACCCCGATACAACTCTCATCGACACACAGGGTTCGTTCCTCCCAGGAGTCGTCAGCGAATTCCACCGCAATCACCGGTTCGTCATCCTGGTATTCATCTTCCTCAGCCACCGGGGACGCATCAGAAGCATCTTCCGCAACCACCGGGGACGCATCATAAACATCTTCCGCAACCACCGGGGACTCATCATAAACATCTTTTACGCCGTCATCGGCCCCATCCGAATCGGCCACAGCGGATGGCTCTTTTGGGTCGTCGGGCAAACCACACACCTTGCAACGGCCGTTGGTGCCGATAATGCCGATGCAGCTGCCATCACTGCACAACCGGCGCTGTTCCCATTCGCTGTTAGATGCTGCCATGATCCGCCTCCTGTACCATCCAAATGGTTTGACGCCGATCAGCGACCCCTGCGGCAAACCAGCATCGATAATCGATTCGCTGTCGTTTTTTTCCGTCTCGCTTTAGGCCCAGGCCCCCCAGGCTGGGAGAACGCGGCAGCTGTCCACCAGCGCGGTCCATATCACAATCGCAGTCAATTCACAAACTGACAAGTACGCCGACTGGTGAAAAAAAAGCTAAAGTTTGAACGACACGGGCCGATAGATCAAACAAGCGCACCAAAAAGCCGCGCTTGACTCCTTTCCGCTCCTCCTCCTTGGAAAAAGGCGGCCACTGTGGCCGCCTTTTTTTCTGTGCGATTGAACCCTCCCCGCGGCAAGCAGCAGGGAATGCGCTCGCTATCGCGGTTTACGCACCCTCGCTCGACGGCCCTGACAGCGTGACGGGCGGCGCGCAACCGTCGCCCGGCTTCCCCGGATCCACGGGCCTCAACCATGGGCCCATGGGGGGTTTGAAACCCCCTGGCGAGCCTCTGGCCCAGTTTAAGGTTTGACAGCCGCGACCCAATTCCGCTACATATTGAGGGGTCATGCGGCGACACCGTCACTGGGGCATCCAGCGACAAACAAATAGGAAACCCGTTGTGAAAAACAGAAATGAAACTCCCAAAATCAGCCGCAACGCCCCCTGCCCCTGCGGCAGCGGTCACAAGTACAAGCGTTGCTGTCTCAGCAAGCCCGCACCAAGGCATCGATCGGGCTTGCAATACGCCAAAAAAAACCGCATCCAGATTAAAACACCCGAACAAATCGAGGGCATCCGACGGACCGGTCAGCTGGTCATCGCCACCCTCGATCTCGTGGCTGCGGTTATCCGCCCGGACCTGACCAGCGAGGAAATCAATACGCTGGTTCATGATTTCACCGTCCAAAACGGCGCATTGCCCGCACCGTTGAACTATCGGGGCTTCCCCAAAAGCGTGTGTGTCAGCATCAACGACGTCATTTGCCATGGGATTCCCGGAGATCGCCCCCTCAAGGATGGTGACATCGTCAATGTAGATGTGACATCCATCTTTAACAACTATTACGCCGATGCCAGCCAGACTTTCTTTGTGGGCACCCCCGGCGCCGAGGCCGAAAAAATTGTCCACGTGTCCCGTCAATGCCTGGCTGAAGGCATGGCGGCTGTCAAACCGGGCAATACCATCGGCGATATCGGATTTGCAATCCAGTCTTGGGCGGAAAGTCAGGGCTGTTCGGTGGTGCGGGAGTTCGTCGGCCATGGCGTTGGCCTTGGTTTCCATGAAGCCCCGCAGATTCCCCATTACGGAACACCCGGGACGGGGGTCCGGCTGGTGCCAGGCATGGTGTTCACCATCGAACCGATGATCAATCTGGGTAAAAAAGAACTGGTCATCCTCGACGACGGATGGACAGCGGTTACCAAGGACGGCTCCCTATCGGCACAGTTCGAACAGACCCTGCTGGTGACACAAACCGGAGTTGAAAGCCTGACCCCTTTCCCGCTGTAGCCGGGCCTGCGTTTGGCAAAGCACGCCTTAGTTAGTGTCCATCCAGAAACGAGGAATTTTGGTCGAAATCAAGGCATGCGAAAAATTTTACCACAGGCATATAGTTGATATTCCGAGGATAAAATTTTGAGCCTGACGCAGACGTCGGGCGAAATAACCGTTCATGGATGGACACTAGTTACCTCAGCAGACCCTGGACCCAGGAGAGCAAGAGGCCGGTCGCAGCGATGGCACCACAGACGAACTGCCCTTTCTTCTCCACCCGCCTACCCATCCACAGGCCATACCCCGCACCCATGGGCAAGCCAGCGAGAAAACCGAAGAGGTGGGCGCCCACATCGCTTCTGGCACTGGTTCCCAAAAAGGCCAACAACGCCACACCGGCCCCAAATATCACCAGCACCCGTTTCCAACCTTTTCCCGTCTTCAGGGAGCTTACGGCCTGAAGCCCGCACAGGATCGCCACCGCACCGAAAACGGCAGTGGACGCACCGACGGACAGATGGCCGCTGTCATGGGCAGCGGCATTGGCCAGATTGCCCATGAAGCCGCTGACCAGAATCATCAGCCATCCGACACCGGAACCGGTGACCGCACCCACCGCACCACCGAACAGAATCGAACCGGCCATGTTCCCGGCGAGGTGGGCGGCATCCGCATGCAGCAACAGGGCGGTAACGCACCGGTAGCGTTCGCCACCCATGATGCGGCGGGCATCGGCGCCAAAGGTGGTGATATAATCATCCGGTGCGACACTGGCGCTGACGGCCAGATAGACCGTAAGCAGCAACAAGGAGACGGCAACGCCCGAAAAATAGTTCTGAAACGGCCGGCTACGGGGGATTGGAACGTCAACGTCGATGATCGGGTTTTCGGACTGGTAGCGACGAATGGTATCCCGGGCCGCTTCGGCGCACGCCTGAGGCACGTCGATGCGGTAGCCACCCTGGCAGGCGATCACCCGGTTACCGATACCGGCAGAGCTCAGAACCAGACTGAAAGAGTGCGCCTCTTCCCGGTTCAGCTGGCTGAAAAGAGTGATCATGCGCGGCCTGCAATTGAATCAATAGGCTTTCAGATCATCGTCATCGTCATCGTCATCATCGTCATCGTCGAACTCGTCATCGTTTACGGTGTTCTCCGCGCCCTTTTCCGCCAGCCGAGCCTCTGCGGCTCGGATCAGGGCATCATGGCGGGCTTTTTTCTTGCGCTGAACCATTTCCAGCTCATGGGTCTGCCTGGCGGCTTCGCTGGCTTGGCGGGCCAGCTTCTCACCCCCCAGTTGCAGATAGGCCATAAGGGTCTGGATCAGTTCTTCATCCTTTTTCAACTCAACGGGAAGTCGGCGTACCACTCGCTTGAACGGGCCCGTCATGTTATCTGATGTGTCAACTTTATCGACCATGCTCTCTCCCTGGATCAATTTGCCGTGACCGCATTATAATTCCATTGGTCAAAAAGTAAAGCACTTCACCGATGCGGCCAATGATTGTCAGAAAAGTAAAAAACCATTGACATCGCTGGGTATCTTTTTTAAGTCGCCTTCAACTCCGTGGGACCCAAGCAAGGGAGCCGGTAGCAATCGTCGCGCAACAGGGAGCATTTTACAGATTCTTTGGAGAGGAGGAACCGCCATGGCGCTCAACCTGGATGCCATCGGAAAGGCCATCGGCCCCATGCACCGGGACTACACCTGGAAGGATGTGGTCCTCTACGCACTGGGCGTGGGGGCGGGCTTTTCGGAACTGGACTACTGCTATGAAAAAAACCTCAACGTCATCCCCAGCTTTTCCATCGCGATGATCTTCGATTTTCTAGCCCAGGCGGCCATCGCTTCAGGGGTCAACCTGGCCGGCCTCCTTCACGGGGAGCAGGAGCTGAGTTTTCACCACCCCATACCACCCGGGGGCACCCTGACCACCACCGGAAGCATCCTGGACTACTACGACAAGGGCCAAGCCAAGGGTGCCCTGATCGTGGCCAAGAGTGAAACGGTCCACAGCAATGGGCAGAGACTCTTCACCAGCCGCATCACCATTTTCGGGCGCCTGGACGGCGGTTTCGGCGGTCGAGACCGCAAACAGCCGCCCATCACCTTTCCCGACCGCGATCCCGACTTTACGGTTGCGGCCCTCCCCTCCAGGGATCAACCCCTGCTCTATCGGCTCTCTGGCGATATTTTTCAGCTGCACGTGGATCCCGAATTTGCCAGGATGGCCGGGTTCGACCAGCCCATCATGCACGGCTTGTGCACCCACGGTTTTGCCTGCCGGGCACTGATAGCGGCTCTGGTTCCGGGGCGCCCCGAATGGGTGCGCCGCCTGGCCTGCCGCTTTTCAAAAGCCCTCTACCCGGGAGTTCCCATAAAAACCTTGATCTGGAAGACCGACCCAGGCAGGGCAGTGTGGCGAACTGTCAATGCGGAAAACGGCCAAGTGGTCATCGACAACGGTGAATTCGAGTTCGGCGAGACTCCCAGGCAGTAGATCCGCTTCGAGCGCATCGTTCAGGGCATGCGGTAAACCATGGCATTGATGTTCATTCCCGCGCCAACCGAGGCGAACACCACCACATCGCCGCAGGAGAGGCGGTGGCCGTCGAGCTTTTCCCTCATCAGCAGGTCCAGCATGGTGGGTATGGTGGCCACGGAGCTGTTGCCGGTCCAGTGGATGATCATGGGCATGATGTCAGGCGGGACGGTCTCTATCCCGCAAAGCTGAAACAGGCGGGCCAAAATGGCATGGTCCATCTTTTCATTGGCCTGGTGCATCAGGACCTTGTTGACCTGCTCGAGTTTTAAACCAGCCTTGTCCAGAGCCTGTTTGACCACCAGCGGTACCGTCTTCAAAGCATACTTGTAGATGTCGTGGCCGTCCATCTTGATATACAGGTCATCGGCTTTGCGGTCGGGATGGTAGGTTGCGCCCATGCGCAGCATCCACGCCTTGTCAGCGGCATCCGTTCGGCTGACGTGCGACAGGATGCCGCTTTGACCGCCCGAAGCCTCCAGCACGGCCGCCCCGGCACCGTCCGCAAAGATCATGCAGTCAATATCGTGGGGGTCCGACACCCGCGACAGCATTTCGGCCCCGATCACCAGGGCCCGTTTGGCATCTCCCGAACGAATGTAGTAATCGGCCATGATCATACCCTGGAGCCAGCCGGGACAGCCGAAGGGAATATCGTAGGCCACAGTGTAGGGGTTTTGGATTTGAAGCCGGTGCTTGACGCGAGAGGCGATCGTGGGCACCATGTCGACGCGGATGTTGTCCGCCCGGACATCCCCGAAGTTCTGGGCAACGATGATATAGTCCAGGCTCTCCCGGTCAATGCCTTCCAGCGCCGCAACGGCGGCCTCGTAGGCGATATCGGTCGTGGTCAGGTCAGCTTTGACATAGCGGCGTTCACGGATACCCGTAATGTTGTAGAGCTGTTGGATGATCTCCGCATTGGACTTTTGCAGCCGTGTTCCGTCAGGGGCATAGAACTCCCGATCCAGAAAACAGGTGTTGTCAATTACTTCGGACGGAATGTAGCATCCCGTGGCAACGATAACGGATTTGGGCATGTGTTCACCATTGCTTGGTTGATCGACGCAAAGAGTATAAAACAAGATAGAGCTGTGCACAAGGGACCGTTGGCTCCGTCCAATCGAGCGTTCGAAGCGGGAACCAACTCATCATAAATCGCAATCCAATTGGAACCCCATCCTTTCACCTCACAAATACCCCTTGCCAGCACCCGGTTTTATACCCATAATGCGTGTCCGTGATCGTTAAACAATCTTCAACCTCAGTTGACGACACAGCCACCGCCGTCGGTGCGAGGGTTACCATGGATGTGCTTTATCTGTCACCAGAATTTCCACCCAACTTCGCCAATTTCATCCTGCAGCTCAACCGGCACGGCGCTGATGTGTGGGCGTTGGGTGAGGCTGATTTTTTTGACATGCCATCGCCCCTCAGGTCAGCCATCCGGTATTACGTTCGCACCGACCTGGCTTCCGCGACGGCGGTGGAGATGGCCCTGGAAGAGCTGCTCAACGCCAAAACTTCGCTGGGAAGCCCCCGGCGGTTTGACGTGGTGGAGTCTCACAACGAAATCTGGCTCGGCTTGGAAGCCCACATCAACCAGCTGTTGACCATTCCGGGGATCCGCCCCGGTGACCTAGAGCGGCTGAAAAAGAAGTCCGCCATGAAACGTCTGTTCATTGCTTGTGGGCTGCGCACCGCACCTGGAGAACGGCTCAAAGGCGCGGCCCATGGCCTCGAATTGGCTAACGCACTCGGATTCCCTCTGATTCTCAAGCCGGACCAAGGAGTTGGCGCCGGCAACATCCACCGGGTAAGCGACCGCAAGCAGCTAACGGACCTGCTGCCCGTTTTGACGGGGGACTACATCATGGAAGGCTTTGTGGATGCCCCCATCGTCAGTTACGACGGGCTGGTGGATGCCCATGGGGACCTGCTCTTCGAGAACAGTTTGGTTTATGGCGATGGCGTGCTGGCGTATGTAAACGGCAAAGATACGTTCTTCTATGTCGACCGGCACATTCCGAAGCCGCTGCGTAAAATCGGCCGGATGCTGGTGGCCGCCTTCGACATCCGCCGCAAATTTTTCCACTTCGAGTTCTTTTGCCTGGACGACATGTACATGCCCATCGAAATCAACTGCCGCCCCCCGGGCGGCGCCATAGTGGACATGATGAACTACAGTGTCGATGACGATCTCTACGCCGCCTATGCCCGCATGATCACCGGCCGGATGGACCGAGTGCTTAATACCGCTAAAAAATACTACTGCGCCTACGTCGGCCGCCGCGACCGGGATTATCTGTTTTCCCATGACCAGCTGGTACGGCGCTTGGGCGCGGCATTGGTTGAATTTGGCGAGAACCCCCACATTTTCCAGGCGGCCATGAGCCGGTATCGCTATATTATCCGATCGGAAAGCCGGGAGCGGCTGCTGGAGCTATCGGCTGATGTCCAGCGCGTCACCAATTGAAAAACTTGACCGCTTGCGACGTCACGGCAACTGAATAAAGGAACACCATGAATCTGGTCTACCTCTCGCCCCATTTTCCCCACCATTACCATCACTTCTGTAGACACCTGAAGCAGATGGGCGCAAATGTACTGGGCATCGGTGATGTGCGACCTGACGGTCTGGACCCGGCGGTCCGGGAGGCCCTGACCGAATACTACGCTCTCACGGACATGCATGATTACGACCAACTGACCCGTGCCTGCGGCTATTTCACCCACCGCTACGGTAAAATCGACCGCTTCGAATCCCTCAACGAGTACTGGCTGGCCACCGAAGCACACATTCGTGATGATTTCAACGTTAGCGGTATACGGGGCCGCGACATTGCGGTTATCAAACGCAAGTCGCTGATGAAAGGTCGTTTCCAGTCTGCCGGAATTCCGGTTGCGATCGGGCGGCTGGTCTCGACCCCGGAAGAAGCCAGGGGTTTGGTCACGGTCACCGGATATCCCGTGGTGGCCAAACCCGACAGCGGCGTCGGCGCATTGGACACCTTTCGCCTGGACAATGACGCGGATTTAGATGCCTTTTTTTCCGCCAAACCCGACCTGGACTAC
This sequence comes from Desulfosarcina sp., assembly GCA_046484885.1. GTDB lineage: Bacteria > Desulfobacterota > Desulfobacteria > Desulfobacterales > Desulfosarcinaceae > Desulfosarcina. The sequence continues at coordinate 8,471 of JAWOIA010000106.1, forward strand.
GTGATGGAGCAGTTCATCGAGGGTGACATTGTCTCCTTCGACGGTCTGGCCGATGCTAACGGGGATCTGATTTTTCACACCGCCCACCGTTTCAGCCAGGGCATCATGGAAACCGTCAACCAGGATCGGCATATCCATTACACATCCCTGCGCCACATCCCGCCGGCGCTTGAAAAGGCCGGGCGCCAGTGCATCCGCGCCTTCGATGTCCGGCAGCGCTTCTTCCATATAGAGTTTTTCGAAACCCACCCGGGCCAATTCGTGGCCCTGGAGGTCAATATGCGACCACCGGGCGGCTATACCACCGATATGTTCAACTATGCCTGTGATATCGATGTCTATCACCTGTGGGCCCAAGTGATGCTCCTGGGAACCACGCCCTTGCGCTACCGGCGCAAGTACCACTGCTGTTATGCCAGCCGCAAAAACCGCCTGGCCTACCGCAACAGCCATGAGGCGGTGATGGCCCGCTACAGCCGTTTTATGGTTCAAGTGGCCAGCGTCCCGGGGGTATTCAGCAGCGCCCTGGGAGATCTCGGTTATATCTTCCGCTCCCCGGATATGGAGACCATCGCCGAGGTGGTTGAATTTATCCATGCAACCGATTGAGGCAGGAATATGCACAGTGAAGCGCACCGCTGGTACACTCCGCATCTGCAGCGAGAGATGGCCCTCACGGTCTACGGGCACTGGGGGCAGCCGATTATGGTCTTTCCCTGCTCCCGGGGGCGTTATTTCGATTACGAGGGCATGGGTATGGTCGATGCAATCGCCCCGTTTATCGACACCGGGAGGGTCAAGCTGTTCTGCGTGGACAGCATCGACGCCGAGTCGTGGTATGATTTCAGCGTAGCGCCGGCCGAACGCAATGCCCGCCACGAGCGCTATGACCGCTATATCTCGGACGAGGTGGTCCCCTTTGTGCGAAACCATTGCCGTGACGACCATCTGCGAATCATGACCACCGGTTGCAGCATGGGCGCTTTTCACGCCCTCAATTTCTTCCTGCGGCATCCGGATCGGTTCGGGGGCACCATCGCCCTGAGTGGGCTCTATCGGCTGGACCGGCCCGAGTTCGGCAATGGTGCCGGAGATGTCCCGGCGGTCTACTTCAATTCCCCCTTGAGTTACCTGGCGGGCCTTAACGACCCTTGGTACCTGGCACGCTACCGCGAAAGCACCCTGATCGTCTGTGTCGGCCAGGGTCTCTGGGAGGCTGAAGCCATCGAAGACACCCGTGCCCTGGATCAACTCTTTCGAAACAAAACAATCCATGCTTGGGTCGACTACTGGGGCCACGACGTCAACCACGACTGGCCCTGGTGGTACCGACAGATGAATTACTTTCTGGGACGACTGTACGGGTAATCACCCGGCGGCTGCGGAATGAGGCGCGCCGATGCCGAAGCCATGACGCGGGAAAAGTTGGCCCGTGTCGGGCTGTCGGATAAAGCCGACGCCCATCCGAGCCGGCTCTCCGGCGGCCAACAGCAGCGTGTGGCCATCGTCAGGGGACTGGCCATGAACCCCAAGCGCATGCTTTTCGACGAGCCGACCAGCGCCCTGGACCCTGAAATGATCGGCGAGGTGCTGGACGTAATGGTCAAGCTGACCACGGAAGGCATGACCATGGGCGTGGTAACCCACGAAATGGGATTCGCCCGCCAGGTGGCCCACCGGGTCATCTTCATGGGTGACGGCCGCCTGATCGAATCCGGCAGCCCCCGCAGATTTTTTCGACAGCCCCCGAATCGACCGCGCGGCCCAGTTTATCAGCCAAATCCTGGCGCATTGACGCGAGCTCCCGCCGGTCATTTGCACGTGCGACACCGGCGCCAACCAGCGCAAAAGGCGTGCAGGAATCACTTGAATTTTTTTTCATATGGTGATCGGATGATCCAGCGCCGCCTGAAGCCGGGCCGACCGGAAATGATCCTGCCCGCCACGGATAGATATGCCGGTGATGAATCGGGGAGGGGTCCGCAGCCTGTGGATGCCCCAAATCGGCCAAGCCGACGGACAATCGCCCCTGTCACCCCTGCCCATTGAAAGGGCTCCCATGGATGCCTGTTGTTACACCGTTTCCGACATCGCCACCGTTGATGCGCTGAAATCACGATTGGCCGCCACCTTCAGCCGTGTCACCGCAACCGTGGAACAGTCCACCCTCGAGGTATTGGACTCCTTCGATTGGCGGCTGCACCACCATGGATGGCAGGTGAACCGGCGCAAGGACCGCTTTGAAATCATCAATCGCGCCAACGGCCGGGTGATCAGCGACACCCTTGCGAGTGGTTCCGCAAGGCGGCGATTCTGGTGGGATTTTCCACCTTCCGACTTTTCCAGGCATCTCGAAAACCGATTGGCGATGCGCGCCCTGATCCCCATGGCGAAGATTCAACAGCGCTTGACCCGATTCGACGTCCGCAACCAAGACGCCAAAATCGTCGCACGCGTGGCAATCGAATCCCTCACAGCCGCAGGCCACCCCCAACCCGTCATACAGTGCCAGGTGACGGCGATGGGCGGATATCCCAAAGCCTTCGAAACGGTCACTGATCTGGTAAAAACACTGGCGCTGCCGCCGGCCGAGACCTCCCCGGTAGTCGCCCTTCTCGAAAAGATGGGTGCGGCACCGGGCGGCTACTCGTCCAAAATCAACATCGCCCTGCCTGCGGATATGCCGGCCGAGGCTGCTGTGCGACATGTCCTTGCCAACCTGGTTTCAACCATCGCCACCAACTTGCCCGGCATCGAGCAGGATATCGACAGCGAGTTCCTGCACGACTTCCGGGTGGCGGTGCGCCGGGCCCGCTCCCTCCTGGGCCAGTTCAAGGCGGTGCTGGATCCGGACCAAACGGCGCATCTCCAGCGGCTGCTCAAATCGATGGGGGCCATCAGCGGCGCGGTTAGAGACCTGGATGTGGTCTTGCTGCAAAAAACGCATTACCTCAACCGGCTCCCCGAATGTTTAAACCCCGGCGCCGTCCAGCTATTCCGGATGCTGCAGCGCAAACGGGATCGGGCCAGGCAGCGGATGATCCGGCAAATGGCTGGGCGCGGCTTTAAAGCCGCCTTATCGGACCTGAATACCTTTGTCCAAGGCAACCCAGCCGCCGCGCTCCAGACCCCCGAGGGGGCTCGACCCATCATGGAAGTTGCCCAGCCGGTCATCTACAACCGCTACCGCCGCATCATCAGCAAGGGCCGCCGGATTTCGGACCACACAGCCGATGGGGCCTTGCATGCCCTGCGCATTCAATGCAAAAAATTGCGTTACCTGCTCGAGTTCTTCGCATCCCTCTTCCCCGAAAATCAGATCGGTTTGCTGGTCAAGCAACTCAAGCAGCTCCAGGAGAACCTGGGTGATTTTAATGACCTTTCGGTCCAGCAGGCTTTTTTCAGCTGCCATCTCGAAACGATTGAACCGCGCACCGAAGCGGCAGTGATACTGGCTGCGGCCACCGGCGGCCTGATCGCCGGGCTTTCCTTGGAGCGAAAGGCGGTGCGCTCACAATTTTTACGTGTTTTTGAAGCGTTCGCTCAATCCGAAAACCGCAAACGGTTCAAACAGCTCTTTACCTGAACAGGAACCCATTGTGACCATCATTGCCCTTTACAGCATCAAAGGCGGCGTGGGGAAAACCGCCGCATGCGTCAATCTGGCCCATCTGGCAGCCGCTGAACGGTCCTCGGTCCTGCTGTGCGACCTCGACCCCCAAGGCTCCGCCACCTTCTATTTTCGTATGCGGCCCAAGGCCAAATACAGCGTCCGCAAGTTCATCAAAGGTAGAAAAGGGATGGAGAAGGCGATTCGTGAAACCGATTATCAAGGCCTGGATGTCCTACCGGCGGATCTCTCCTACCGCCACCTGGATATCCGCCTGAACGGTTTTTCCAAACCCCGGCGCCGACTGGGTCAATGGCTGGCCGAGTTCAAGGATCGCTATGACTATATTTTCCTGGACTGCCCACCGAACATGACCCTGGTCAGCGAAAATGTGTTCACAGCCGCAGATGCCATCCTGGTACCCCTGATACCCACCACACTGTCCAAACTCACCTACCAGACCCTGAAGCGGTTTTTCGACGAGAGCGGATTGGATCGGACCCGTTTGCACCCTTTTTTTTCAATGGTCGAGCCCCGCAAACAGATGCATCGTCAAACCATCCAGGAGATGACTGCCGCCACGGCCCACTTGCTGAACACGACCATCCCTTACCGCGCCGAAGTGGAGAAAATGGGATTTCACCGGGCGCCCCTGACCGATTACCTGCCCGCGTCCCAGGGGGCAAAAGCATTTTCAAAGCTCTGGAATGAAGTAAGTGCGATTGTTTCGAAAGCGCATACCCATGGGCATTGAAATCGAACGCAAGTTCCTGGTCGATTACCTGCCGCCGGGTTTCACCTCCCTTGCGGGCACGCCCATCCGGCAAGGATATATCCTGGTCGCCACCAACGCCGCCGAACTGCGGATCAGGCAGAAGCAGCGCCGGTTTTTTCAAACCATCAAAATGGGTTTGGGCCTGTCGCGGACGGAAATTGAAATCGAACTCTCGCGCGATCAGTTCACACACTTGTGGCCGCACACCGCGGGCCGCCGCTTGAGCAAAACCAGATACACCGTCCAGGTGGGCGGGCACAGCGCTGAACTGGATCGCTTTGACGGCCCCCTGGCCGGGCTGCTGTTGGTCGAGGTTGAGTTTGCCTCGGTGGAAACCGCCGCGCAATTCACAGCGCCGGCGTGGTTTGGCGATGAAGTGACCACGGACGACCGCTTCAGCAATAAAAACCTGGCGTTTTACGGCATTCCCGGAAGATAGCATCCATGGCAGATCGTCTCTTTCAAGCTGGCGCAGTCCCCTACCGCCTCACCTCTCAAGCGATCGAGGTCCTTCTGATCTCCACCAGCAGCGGCAAGCACCTGACCATCCCCAAGGGGATCATCGACCCGGGCTTTTCAGCAGCGCAGACCGCGTTGAACGAGGCCTACGAGGAAGCGGGAATCAAAGGCGATTTGATGCTGCCGCCGGTCGGCGGTTATCAAGTTAAAAAGTGGGGCGGCATCTGGACCGTCACGGTCTACGCCATGGCCGTCACCCGGATGCTGAACCGCTGGCCCGAAGACCGGGTGCGCCGGCGGGCCTGGATCGAAATCCGGCGGGCGGCACGACTGGTCAAACACGACGGCCTGGCAGATGTGATCCTAAAGCTGCCCGACCGGCTCAAACAAGCGGCGGCACGGGCTGAATGACCCAATCAAAGCCGCTGCCTACCCTTTTTGCACCAGCTTTTCCGGTTTACACAGAGTCCCTTTAAGACGGGATGAGCGCAGACACCGCTCGCAGACGAACTTAGCGGACCCCAACAGGTCGTGCATCTCACCCCAGTTTTTCTTCGCATCTTCCTTGCTCCATTTGCACAGTGATTTTTTTTTCAGTTTTTTATCCATGGGGCGCTCCTTTTTTACGACCCTATCACACATCAGTGCCCATCCAGAAACGAGGAATTTTGGTCGAGATCAAGGCATGCGAAAATTTTTACCACAGGCATATAGTTGATATTCCGAGGATAAAATTTTGAGCATTACGCCGATATCGGGCGAAATAACCGTTTCTGGACGGACACACATCAGTTGCGGACACGGTAACCATCAATGGTCCCGGAAGCAAGCGAAGCGGATGGTGCGGCTGTTGCGCCTGAACTTCACGGGCAAGTCGGCGATTCGGCCGAGCCCCACATTTTTCCGGGCAGCTTGACTATTTTCAGCAGTTGATTAAAGATCCCGGCCCGAACGACTGCTGCATTTCAGAAAAAGCGGGCCGTAAGGAGAGCAAATCAGGTGCCCATGCTCTGGAAAGGGTTGTCTCGGATACTGTCGCGGACTGTCTGGGCTATGTGGGCATTCCTCTTTCCACTCCTCTGTGTGGGCGCCGATGACGCCCCAACAGGGGATGAGCCAAAGAAGCGTTACTCGATCGTGGCCTATGGCGGCATCTACACCTCGAGAACCTTTGGGAAAACGGTTTTCAATCCCCCCGGCGACCTGGAGAGCGGCTATCTCTATGCCGTGGGATTGAACCGGCATCTTTTCAGCTGGCCCCGGCATTTCACCTGGGAGGGAGAAGTCCTCTTCGCCAAACACTATGAAAAAAACGAAGCGCGGAGCCAGCACTTCGAGGAATATATCGCCTGCATCCTGCTGCGCTATCACCACTTCCCGTGGGACAGATACGTGGACACCACCATCGCCTTCGGGGAAGGCCTATCCTACACATCCGAGCTCTCACTGCTGGAGACCCAAACCGCAGGCGAGGAGACCCGCCAACTGCTCAATTATTTAGCCGTAGAGCTGACGTTTTCCCACCCCCGGCATCCCGACTGGAGCCTGGTGTACCGAATCCACCACCGGTCCGGTATCTTTGGGTTGATGGGAGGGCTCAAAGGGGTATCGGACTATTACAATTTAGGGATCCGCTACCATTTTTGACGGATTCGTAAAAAGTCGACCTATCCGTTGCGTGAGGGTTTCGGAGCGTCATTTTCAGGGCCTGGAAAAGACGATCGGCGGAACCCTCGCGACGATGGTCGGCATGGACTCCAACCCCGGATTCTCAACTGTTTGGAATCAAATCGTATTGACAATACGATCGTCATTTTGTATTTATCTACTGTTAAGATGAATCGGATTGGAATCCGGCAACCCGTCAGGCGCAGCACCAATACCTGTTTCCCATCCTCAACCGTCACACCGGCCTGCAAGTATTGTCTTTTGCCCGATCCAATCTCAAGCGCTGCGCGCAGGCCATTCAGCGGTTGATCGGCCAAGACCGCAACGTGTCGTTTTCGACCGAAGGGAGGTGACACCGGACTTTTTTTTAACACTCGCGCTTCCAGAGAGGCATGGTTCCAATCTTAAACAAGGAGGATGTCCCAATGACAAGGAAGGTAATTCTCTTCTCCATGGTCCTGGTTTTAGGGGTCGCCCTTATGGGTGCATCGCCCGGCAGCAGTGAAGCCGCCACCATTCAGCTCACCTACAGCAACTTCTTCCCACCTACCCATTTCAACGCCATTCTGGGGGAATCATGGGCCAAGGAAATTGAAAACAGAACCAACGGCCAGGTCAAGTTCACCTTGTTTCCCGGGGGCGCCTTGCTAAAGGGACCTGAGATCTACGATGGGGTCAGCCGGGGGATTTCTGACGTGGGGATGTCACTCTTCGCCTATACCGCCGGGCGCTTTCCGGTGATGGAGGCGCTTGATCTCCCGATCGGGTATCCCGATGGCAAAACGGCGACCTATGTGGCCAACGACTTTTACAACAAGTTCAAACCGGCTGAGATCGCGGGCGTGAAAATGTTGTATCTGCATGCCCACGGCCCTGGACTGCTCCACAGCCGCAAAGAAGTCACCAAACTCGAAGATGTGCGCGGCCTGAAGATCCGATGTACCGGATTCAGTGCCAGAGCGGTTACAGCCCTGGGCGGGGTTCCGGTTGCCATGGGCCAGGGCGGCGCCTACGAAGCCCTGCAAAAGGGCGTTGTCGAGGCCACGCTTGCCCCCATGGAGGTGTTGAAGGGCTGGAAGCAGGCCGAGGTGATCAAGTACACCGTGGAGTCCTACAGTATCGGCTATACCACGGCCATGTACGTGATCATGAACGACAAAAAGTGGAACGCACTGCCCAAAGATGTCCAGAAGGTCTTTGAGGAGGTGAGCAAAGAGTGGATTGCCAAGCACGCCGAGGGCTGGGACCAGGCCGACGAGGAAGGCCGGGAGTTTACATTGAGCCTCGGCAATGCGATCATCCCGCTATCGGAAAACGAAAACAATCTCTGGGCTTACAACGTTCGATCCGTAATTGATCAATACAGCGGCGAACTGGAAGGCAAGGGTTTGCCGGGAAAAGCGTACATCCAGTTCATTCGGGACGGCATCGAGAAATACAGCCAGCAATAAACCGGATCGGGGTTACCTGTTTTTAGGGTGGCCCCGTTTCTTTTGCCCTGCCGTTAACCGTGTTCATCCGGAAACGAGGAATTTTGGTCGCGATCAAGGCATGCGAAAAATTTTACCACCGGCGCCCTGAAAGAAGTGCCCTTGGGGTGCATATAGTTGATATTCCGAGGATAAAATTTTGAGCCTAACGCAGACGTCGGGCGAAATAACCGTTTAAAGATGGACAAGTAGGAGAGCTGATGGCAAACTTCCCTTCACTGGTGCGCCGTTTTGCCGACTCCCTGAACCTGATTGCAGGCTTCTGCCTGCTCGGCATGACTGCACTCACCTTCGCAGACGTGGTGTTGCGTTCTTTTAGGCGACCCATTCTCGGGACATTTGAAATCGTCGAGTTTATGGGCGCAGCCGTAGCCGCGTTTGCCATGGCTCACACCACGTTGCAGCGCGCCCATGTCGCTGTGGAGGTGGTCGTGCTGAGGCTTGCTCCCGGCTTAAGCAAAGTGATCTACATCCTCACCCACCTGCTGAGCATTTTACTCTTTGTCATCCTGGCGTTCGAGAGCGTCCGTTATGGCAACGACTTTCGCATCTACGGAGGTCACAAATTTAACCTTTTTCC
>JAWOIA010000239.1:0-4924 GCA_046484885.1 Desulfosarcina sp.
TTTCCGGTGGCATTCGACTTCCAGGCCGCCGGGTTTCATATTTCGCTTTCCGGAACGGTCGAAGACATGGTCGCCGGCAAGGGCATGGCGCTGCGTCTTAGCGGCGAAACAGGCGAGTTCGCCGTTTTGCTCGGGATGCTGAACATCCGGACGCCACCCCTGGGGGGTCTGAAGTTCCAGGCAACGGTCTCCCGGGATGTAGACGCTCCAAGGCTGTCGGATCTGTCAGTGACCCTGTCGGGCGGCGCCCGGCTCGAATTTACGCTTACAGGCGCTGTCGACGATTTGACCAGCGGAAGGGGCACCGACTTTCGGTTTACCGCCGCATGCTCCGACCCCGAGATGCTGACCTTGTTGTTGCCGGCAAACCTGCCGGAGGTTCACCGCATCCGCGTCCAGGGTGCGCTGCGAGAGGCCGCGGGCGTAATGGCTGCAGAGAATCTGGCGATTCAGATCGACGCGGCCGGGGGACTGACTGCCAGCGCCGGTGGACGCATCGGCCTGGGTGAGGGCCTCCAGGCGCTATCCCCGACCGATGTGGATATTGACATCGAGCTGTCCATGCCGAACTCGCGCATCCTGCGGGCTTACGGGGGGGTCGATTGGCCGGCCGATATCGGGCCGCTGAGGGCTCGAGCGCGGTTGACCGGTCCTCTCGAAGGGTTGGCGCTGGAAGACCTTTTTTTCGAATCGGGTGGAGACGGCCCCTTGCGCATGACCTCCCGGGGAAGGATCGGACGGCTGCCCATCCGGGCGGCTGCCGACCGCCGACTTTCGCAAATCGACCTTTGGACCACGCTGCAGGCCGACACCACCCAGGCGCTGGCAGCCGGTTTCGGATTGAGTTTGCCTGAGCTGGGGGCAACGGCGTTGAATACCCGGATTCAGGGCGCGTCGGACCGGCTGCAATTGACCGAGATCGATGGACGGATTTCTTCCGCGCAAGGGCTGCAGATCACGGTTGCCGGGCGCGTCGATTTTCATTCGGTGCCCGCAGGCGGACTTTTGGGGAACCTGGATATTCAGACCCGCATCGCTGCGCCTTCGGCGGCGGTGGCCTTGGCCCCATTCGGCCACGCCGTTCTGCCGGAGCTGAAACCTTTTCGGGCCAGTGCTAGTATCGGCGGCAGCTTTGAGGCGCCGTCTCTTGACCACTTCGTGCTCAGCGCTGGACAGTCCGGCCCGCTGCGCATACAGATCAACGGCGCTATCGGCCGGTTGCCGCTCGACGGCCGGGAACCGGCCGGAGTGAAGCTAGCAACGGTGATTGCGGCCGACAGCACAGCCGCCCTTTCCTCCGTGGTGGGCGATTCCCTTCCGGAATTCGGAGCTTGGAACCTCACCGCCCAAATCGATGACCGCAGCGGACCCTGCAGCGTGTCCACCTTGCATCTCGTCCTTGGGGACGAGAAAGCAGCGCCGCTGACCGTAACCGGCCGCATCGCCTCGTTGCTGCGGTCCAATAGAATCTTTATAGAAGGCATCGATTTGACGGCCGTGGCGCGGAATTTCGCATTGCAACCGCTTGCCGGCAGCATCGGTCGCAGCCTTTCAGACCTGGGGCCGCTGAACGGTCGTTTTCATGTCGCGGGCAATGCGGAACGCTTGGTCATCTCCGAGGCCGATCTGACAACCTTATCCCCCCGGGGGTTAAAGATTGCAGCGACCGGCGGCATCGCCCGCATTCGGCTCACGGGTGAAAACCCGATCGAGGAAATGAATCTGTCTCTAACGGCGACGGCGCCGGGATGGGAGGCACTGCCCGTTGCGACCGGACTCGACCTGCCGGATTTGGGCCCCCTGCAGATGAAGGCCACGATCAACCATAGCAGCGGTGGATTCGATGTCGAACACTTTCAAATTCGCTCTGAAAATGCGCAGCATGAGTGGCTGCACCTGCAGGGGCAGCTTTTGCGTATCGGTGGCCCGGATCAGATGGTACTGAACGCCGTCTTCGAAACCGCTTCACGACCCTGGGTGGTTCGCTACCTGCAGAAAAACGAGGTAATCAGCGTTCCTCTGACGGGCGTCCTGCAGGCCGCCGAAGACGCCGAGGGATTTCGCATAAAGGAGTTTCGAGTCGCCGCCGCCAATGACGAGCCGTTGACCGTCTGGGCCCAGGGCCTGATCCGCCATCGAAGCAAACCCGCAGCAGTCGACATCCAACTGGAGGTTCGCGCTCCCGATCCCAGGCTGGTCGGGTCGCTGGCCGGGATATCGCTGCCGCCTTTCGGACCGTTGGCAATCAACGGCCAGATCAGCGGCAATACCCAAAAGCTTCAATTCTCAGGTGAAACCCGTTTCGGTGATTCCCTGTTCCAATCGGCGATCAGCGCCGCCTTCGCCTCCCAAAGGCCCGCGATCGCTGCCAGTTTCGCATCGGACATCGTTCAACTCAAAGATATGGGTATCACCCCGGCACCGCTGTTGGAGGAAATTCCGAAGCCGGCCGAAAACACACAGCCGCCGACCGGCACGCTTTTCCATGATACTCCGCTGTCCTTTAAAATCCTCAAAGACTTCGACCTCGTTTTTTACCTGAATGCCGAAACCGTCGTCGGTCAGAATATCCGCATCGAAAACCTGGATCTTGACATTACGCTGGAGAACGGTCGCCTCCGCATTTTTCCGTGCAGTATGGTGTATGCGGTCGGGTTCACCGAAATCGACCTCACCCTGGATGCATCGGGACCGAATCCTGTCTTCGAACTGAAAATCACCGGAGAAGGCATTGACGTTGAAGACCTTCTGGCCAGAGCCCATGAGCCCCTTATCCTCAGTGGTAAACTCGGCCTGGTAGTAGACCTGCGCAGCACCGGCCGGTCAAGGCGCGAGATGGGCTCGAACCTTGTGGGGGAGATCAGCCTGTCCATCGAAAACGGTCGGATACGTCGGATTGTGAATTTTCTTTCCATGGATGCAATGAACCTGGTGTTTGCCACCGCCGATCAAAGGCAGCACACAGATCTCAACTGCATGGTCGGCAAGCTCCAATTTCAACAAGGTGTCGGTGACATCGATTTGTTTTTCATGGACACCCCCAGCATTCGGGCCAGAGCGGGAGGCAACGTGGACCTGGCGTCGGAAAGAATCGACATTGTCATCAATCCGGAACAAAAAAGAAGGCTTATTCGAAAACGGACCTCCGCCGTGCGGATCGTGGGCCCGCTGACACGGCCCTCGTTCAGGACGATGCCCCTGGAGGAAGCAGCCCGGCTATCCGCCAAAATCGTGATGCCGTATGTTTTTCTGCCCGAACGAGCTCTGGGAAGCCTGTGGTATTGGATCAGCCGTGACCGAAATGAAAGCCCGTGTGCGCGTGAGTTGAAATCTCATTAGCAGAGGCCAGGAGTGGGGCAGCAAATCGACTTTCTCGGACAACCTCCGAAAGCTCCTTACCATACCGGTGAAAGCTTTCATCGGGGTTGCCGCAACACCAATACCCATCTAAGCAAACGCTGATTGTGGCGCAGAAAGTACCGGGGTGACGAAATGAGCCGCTTCAAACGTCGTATTTTGATCGGCGTGGCGCTGGTCGCGCTGATTTTGATCGGGCTGGTGCTTTTCTTCTTCCGGCCCACCCGGCTGGCCCTGGAACGCGCCGAGGCTTTTCAGTTCCGGCGGATGCTGGTGACGAGAATGGGAGACGAGAATGTGTACCGGTTTTTCTTCGTCACCAATCGAAACCTGGAAAGCGGGGATGGACCGCTGGAAGAGCGGTTCGGCAACCAGCGCACAGACCAACTCAAATTCGGTTTCTTCGACACCACGATCGAGCCCACCCTGGGTATCGGCATGATCATGAACCCGAGCGATTGGTTCCAGAACGAGGAAATCCAGCTTCAGCACGTGAGCCTGCTCGAACAGAGCGAATTCATCGCCCAGATGCGAAAACAGGTTCAGGCCTCGCAGCTCCGCTCGCTTCTGATCAACATAAACGGGTTCCGAGAGCGCTTGCCCTCGGCCCTGCGCAAGACCGCTTTTTTGAGCCACCTTATGGACATCGACACGCCGGTATTGGTTTTCGATTGGCCGGGCGACCAGGGCTCGACCCCCCGCGGGTACCGGCGCGCACAAACAATAGCCGGTGAATCCGGTGCTGAACTGGCCCATATGTTGGGGCTGATCATACGCCATGTTCAGCCGGAAAGAACGTGGTTGGTCGCAAACAGTATGGGCGCCCAGGTGGTGGTCTATGCCTTCAGCCAATTGTATCGGGAAGCCGATCTGGCCGCTGCCCAGACTGTAATCGAAACCGTGGTGCTTACAGCGCCGGATTTCGATAAAGAGCGGTTTAACGAACAGTTTAAACGCGAGATCACCGCCCTGGCAAAAAATCTGACGGTGTATGTTTCCTCCAACGACCGCGCCTTGCTGATCAGCCGTTTCATCAATCGGGGCCGGCGGTTGGGGGAAAGCACGCTCAATCCACGCAATCCGGATCAGACCGAGGCGGCAGTCCGGATTTTCGAGCTGCTCGAGCCCGACGACGAACAGGTAACCCTGGTGGATGTGACACCGGTAAACCGGACGCGAAATTTCCACAATTTCAGCCTGGAGACCCCGGAATTTTTGGACGATTTGTTTCTGCGGCTGGTTAATCCTGCGGTCCCGCTTAGCCGGCAGCAGTATCGGGTAGAGACCCCTTCCGGCCGCGCGTACTGGATTTTGACCCGCGGTCGGTAGATATAAAGCGAGTTGCTCGCAGCCTCACCCGCCGGCGGTGTGCTGCTGAAAACCAAGACGGATCAAGGGCCTCGGAAAGAAATAATTCCCCATCTTGCTTGTCTGTTGGCCCGCCACCGGCGTTCCATCCGCCGCCACATATCCCGATATGCGCCGACGGATGGGCCTGGGTGCCGAACCAAAATCCGGCGCCATATTGTGGAATTATTTATTTCCGCGACCCTAATCAAAAAAGGAG
>JAWOIA010000245.1:0-59411 GCA_046484885.1 Desulfosarcina sp.
TCGCGGACCACAATCCGCGCATCGACCGGCCCCGCGATGGTTTCGGTTGAAAAACAACCGCAGTGCACATCCAGCCCGCGGCTCAGGTTGAACACCAGCGCGCCGATAAACAGGGTCAGCAGGCCGGTGGTGATGATCGTGGTTCCCGGCAGCCAGAGGCCGATTACCAGACAGATGCCGATCAACAGTTCCAGCCAGGGCAGCACCAGCGCCGTCAGGTTGATTGCCGCATCGGGCAGAATCTGGTAGTTGTAGACGGCTTGGGCAAAGGCCTGAGGCTTTAAGATCTTGTCATAACTGGCATAGATAAACACCGCACCCAAAAACAGGCGCATGGTGTGAAAACCAGGCCGCAGCACTCGGGGTGGGCCGGCCGCCATGGGCGGGTTCGGTTGGTGTCGATGGCGGCTGGGGGTGTGGCCCTGTTCCGCCCGATCGGTTTCCTGAATCATGACCTTATCCCTCCACCGCGGTCGGCAGTCCGGCATCTTGCCACAGGGACCAGCCGTTGACCAGCACCCGCACGTTTTCAAAACCCATATCCATTAGAAAAAGAGCCAGTTCATGGCTCAGGTCGCAACTCTCGCCATCACAGTATGTGATGATATAAGGTGCGCCTTCCAACCGGTCGGCCGTTTCCCCGAAATAGTGATCCACCGCCTGCCAGGGCAAGTTCAGTGCCCCGCCGATATGTCCCTCGGCATACTGGTCGGGGGGACGTGCATCCAGGAATACCACGGCATCCTGTTCGAACAGCGCTGCAGCCTCATCCAAGGCGACCACCAGGCTTTGACCTGCGGAATCGGCAAAGCGTGTTTCCACCGACCAGTCACCTACAAGGACAATCCCATCGACACGCCAGTGGTTGACCCCCAAAGCGATCAATGCCGAAAAAAAAATCAATGCTGGAATTTGCCAAAATGTTTGTTTTATGGGTCTCGAAATCGGTTTGATCATGTCGGTTCCCTTCATTCATCGAAATCGTCCCGCCCTATTCCTGGTGTATTTTTTATCCGGAGCGCAATGCTTTTCATCCCCCCCCGATGAACGGAGTAACGATGAAATAGGCTCCCAGAAACCCGATTACAACCCCGGCACTTTTTCGGAACCACAGTCCAGCTCCTTGCCAGACGGTGCTTTCCATCAACCGCCGCACCATGGCTGTAGAACTGCCGGCGATGACGATCGGCAGACAATGCCCCAAGGCAAACAGAATCATCATCACCGAGCCGGTGACAATTTGTTGCTGGACGGTGACAATAGCAAGGATCGGGGCGATAAAACCGAATGTGCAAGAGCCTGACAACACCCCGTAGGCCAATCCCAAACCAAATGCGCCGTGAATGCCCTTTAACTTGAGTCGGTAAAGCAACGAACCGGACATCGAGCAGGCTTGAACCCCCAGCATGCCCAGGGCCACCCAGATCAAAACAGCGCCGACCAGCACTTGCAGCCAGATGCCCACGTCGCCGAGCATGCGACCCAGAAGGGTGCACGCAATGCCCACTACGGCAATGGTGATGAACAGCCCCAGCGTAAAGGCGCCGGCGTACCATCCCGCCTTGCGCGGCTGGACCACGGTCTCCTGACCACCCACATAGGCAACGATCAGCGGAATCGAAGCCAGATGACAGGGACTGAACAGCACGCTGACCAACCCCCAGAGAAAAGCGCCCGTTGCAGCGATGACCAGTCCACCGGTCATCCACTGGTTCACGGCGATTAAAAACTGATCGAACATATCTTAAGCCCCATTTTCTGGATTCGAGTAGCCGTGGCGGGTTTAGGAAACACTCAATATAATTATGTTTTCGACAATCCGCGGTTTGTCCATCAACCCTGTGTGGCGATGAACCCCCCGGCCATCGATGTCAAAGAAAATCTGCGTTGGGATGGCACGGATGCCGTATTTTTTGGCCTGGCCGAGGTTTTTCCACACCTCAATAAACAGGTTCACCGTGTACCTCGGCCCAAAAATCTTGCCCTGGCACCGGCGGTCCATGGAGAATCTGGCGTGCTAAATCATACGGCCGTCGTTTTCCCAGGAGCGGATGACCTACGAGCTGGAATCCGCGCAGGTGATTTAAACGATTATAACCCGCTTGTGCGCAGCTCGTCCACCCCGTATTTTTTCATTTTGCGCCACAGGCTGGTGCGGGGGATGCCGAGGATTTTGGCAGCCCGCACCTTGTTGTAGTTGGTGGCCTCCAGGACGCGGACGATGTGGGCCTTTTCCTGTTCGGCCAGGGTGGGAAGGGGGTCGGCGGTGACGGTGTCCACTTCCAGCAGATTGAGATCTTCGGGCAGGTCGCCGACGTCGATCGATTTGTCTTCCCCCAGGGCCACGGCGCTGCAGACCATGTGCTCCAGTTCGCGCACGTTGCCAGGAAAGGGGTAGCGCAGCAGTATGTCGGCGGCCTTGCTGGTGAATCCTTCGAAGGTCTTGTTGTAAAGCCGGTTGTAGACCCGCAAGAAATGATCGGCCAGCAAAGGGACGTCTTCCGGGCGATCGCGCAGCGGCGGGGTGCGGATCACCACCACCTTGAGGCGGAAAAAGAGGTCTTCGCGAAAACGGCCCGCCTGCACCTCGTGCTCCAGGTCCTTGTTGGTGGCCGAAATCAATCGGATATCCAGCGGTATGGGCTTGTTGCCCCCCACCCGCAGGACCTGCCGCTCCTGCAGCACCCGCAGCAGTTTCACCTGGGTGGGCAGGGCCATCTCGCCGATTTCGTCCAGAAACACCGTGCCGCCCCCGGCGGCTTCGAACAGCCCCTGTTTGAGGCTGTCGGCACCGGTGAAGGCGCCCTTTTCGTGGCCGAACAGCTCGTTGGCGATCAGCTCCTCGGCAAAGCCGCCGCAGTTGAACCCCACGAACGGTTTGTGCTTACGCAGGCTCCCGTTGTGAATCGCCCGGGCCACCAGCTCTTTGCCGGTGCCGCTTTCGCCGTGGATCAACACGTTGCAGTCGATGCGGGCCACCTTGTTGATCACTTTGATCAATTCCCGGATGTGGGGGCTGATACCCAGGATTTCGCGGGTATTATCCTTTTTGAGCAGCTCTTCGCGCAGCTGTCTGTTCTCCGCCAGCAGGGTCAGCTTGTCCGCGGCCCGCTGCAGTACGGCCAGGATCTTTTCGGGCGTCAAAGGTTTTTCGATGTAGTCGAAAGCCCCATGCTTGATGGCCTGCACCGCGTCGTCGATGGCGGCATAACCGGTGAACAGCACCACTTCGGTGGTCGGTGCGGCGGCTTTGATGCGCTGCAGCAGGGTCAAGCCGTCCATGTAGGGCATGCGGATGTCGCTGAGGACGATCTGCGCGGGAGCGGCTTGCAGGCCGCGCAGGGCCTGGATCGGATCTTCGTAGAGGGACACCTGGAAATTCCGGCGTGCCAGGATGCGGCCGATCTGCTTGCGCGCGACCGCCTCATCCTCCACGACGGCGATGGTCAGTGCGGGGATCGATGGCGCTGGGGGAGTCACGAAGCGCCATCCTGCTGTTGCCGTTGCTTGCCGGTTGCGGCTGGTTGCGTCGCCCCCCAGGGCAGGGTGACCGTAAAGCGGGTGTAGCGCCCCTGCTCGCTGGCCACTTCGATACGGCCGCCGTGGTTGCTGATAATGCCGTGGGAGACCGACAGTCCCAGACCGGTGCCCTTGCCGACCGGCTTGGTGGTGAAGAAGGGGTCGAAAATGTTGGGCATCACTTCGGGGGCGATGCCGCTGCCGTTGTCTTCGACCTCGACGATGATCCGGTTGTTGGCCTGCTTGCGGGCCTTGAGCTGGATGCGCCCGCTCTTGTCCACCGCATCGAGGGCGTTGAGCACCAGGTTTAGAAACACTTGTTTCAACTGCTGCCGGTCGCCCTGGATAGCGGGCAGGTCCGGCTCGATGTCCAGCTGTATGGACACACCCCGCACCCGCGCCTGGTTTAAGGTCAGTTTGGCGGTTTCGTGCAACAAAAGAGACAGGTCTAGCGGCTGCATCAACGACTTGTTCTCCCGCGTGAAATCGAGCAGGTTGTGGACAATGGCCCGCGAGCGGTCGGTTTCCTGAATGATGTCGTTAATCATCTCGGTGTGCTCGTCCTGGGACAGCTCATCATACTCTTCCAGCAGAGAGTGGGCCGAGAGCATGATGTTGTTCAGCGGGTTGTTCAGCTCGTGGGCCACGCCGGCGGTCAGGATGCCGACGGCACGCAGTTTGTGGGATTCGATCAGTGAATTCTGGCGGTTTTCCAGCTCTCGCAACATGCGGTTGATGGCCACCTCCACCGTTGTGAACTCGTCCCGGTACTTGCGCGCCGGTTTGACGGGGGTGAAATCGCCCTTGGCGATGCGCTGGGTGTGATGCACAAGTTGTTTGAGCGGCTGCATGAAGCGTAGCGACAAAAAACGCGCCACATAGATCATCAGAAAAAAGAGAAATATCAGGAAGTAGGCCTGCACCTTTTGCACGATGTTGAGCCACTTGGAGATCAGTTCGTGCTCCTTGGCCGCCAGGGCGGCCGCTTCGGTGACGATCTGGGCGCCGTAGCGCCGCAAGTCAGCCTCTACGGCAATACGTCCATCGGGGGTGGTGTTGAACCCGTGCAAGGCGACGGGCTCCAGCATCTTCAGGCTGCCCTGGTACAACGCCAGGTCCCGCATGATCTCCTCCTTGCGCCAGGGAATGGACATACGGTCCAGGTAGTGCAGGTTGTCGTTCAATATGTTGCGCGAGGCGGCGGTGCTCTCGAGGGCGTCGTCCAGGTTGGTGCCGTACAGAAAGTAGTTCTTCTCCCAGCGACGCGCCTGTTCGATGTTGTACAGGAACCGTTCCCAGGTCGACACCGTTTCGATCTTGCGCTCGATGCGACTGATGGTCAGCATGGCACCGATGGTGATCACCACCGAGAGGATGAAAAAGGTGAAAAAACCGAGGATGATCTGGAGCCGAAAGTTGAAGCTCGGCCGGCCCAGCAGATCGTCCCGGTTGTCGTGGGCGGGGATGCTGTTGAAGAACCACACGCCGATCAAATCTCCTGTATATCCGTGAACCCCAATGTCGCGGCAGCGCGCACCACCAGGGACCGCAGGTCGCTGGGCTTGAAGGGCTTGGCGATCATGTCGAATGCCCCCTTTTCCATGCATTCGCGGGCTAGGTCGCTGGTAGCGAAGCCGGTGATGACGATTACCTTGGCATCGACGTTCACCGCCTTGGCGGCTTCGAGAATCTGAATGCCGTTCACATCGGGCATCATCACATCCGTGACGATAATATCAAACCCCTTTTCCCGAATGCGGTCAAGGGCTTTGCCGGGGTCTTGGAATACATCCACCTCGCAGCCTAGTTTTTCAAGGGTGCCTTTGAGGCGTAGGCCCACAATGGGTTCGTCGTCAATCAGTAAAACGGTCGGGCGTTTCATGGCTCTCTCCCTGTGCGATACGGGCCGGGCGACGCCCAGCAATGAATGTGGATGCCGTTACATATCCTCGAACAATTCTTTTTCGCCGATCACCTCCACGTAGTTGACCCCCTCCATGTGCATGACCGACTCCTTGATCTGCAGTGTCTTCCGGCGGTTGCCCCGCTTGAAGGCCTTGGCGTAAATGTAAACCGTGCCGTCATGGGCCTTGACCTCGACGTCGGGCACTTGATCTACTATCGTCGATTTGACCTGACAGGCCAGGTCCAGGTTGCCCATGCAGTTCATCGAATAGGTCATGGGGCGGAAGCGCTGCTGCCCCAGAGTGCTGACGATCACATCGGCCGCTTCCTCCGTGCTCATGTGATCCAAGTTGAGGGTCAGGTCGTAGAGGTTGGGATCGTCCAGGCGGGCATTGTAGATGCGCTGGAACCACATGCCTTTGCGCACCTGACCGCGGCCGTTGGTGCCGGTCGTTTCGGGGGGGGTGGTCGGATGGGCTTCGAGGGCCGGATGGGCCAGAACCAGCACTTTGAGGACATGGGAGATCTCATGAAAGATCGGATAACCCAGGTAACCGCAGAACACCATCTGGTTGCCGGCCATCAATTCGCACAAGGTTTGGTCCAGCAGCGCGATGCGCTTGAGCAGCGGCTTCGTGTTCCATCGTAGCAGTACGTGGGGGTCTTTAACGGCCCGAAACAGTTCCGCTTCGGAAAGCTGGAAGCGCTGGGCCGCGGTTTTTACCAGATCCTCCATCAGCACCAGGCGGTAGCCCAGGCGGGAGGCGGTGTATCCTGCAATGGCGGCACTTTCCCGGCCATGCCGGGATATGATGGCGACAATGGACATGGTTGCACCTCGGAATGGCGTTGAGCAATTGGTTTATCGTAAAAAGGTTGTTCATCATTTGCGTTCGCGAAAATCGGCGCCGCGATGGGCTATATGCCATAAAAGAGCACCAGCATGGCGATCAGCACCACGATGAAGACCACCGTCATCAGGCCGCCGGCCTTCATAAAATCGACGCTGCGGTACCGGCCGGGCCCCATGTAGAGCGCATTGACCTGGTGGGTGGGCAGAATGAAGGAGTTGGAGGTCGCCAGCCCCACCACCAGAGCGGCCATGCGCGGATCGGTGCCCGTGGCCAGGGCCATGTTCACCACCAGGGGCACCAGCAGCACGGTAGCCCCTACGTTGGAAATCACCAAGGTGAAGAAGGTGGACAATACGGCGATGGCGGTCAACAGGCCGATGGGCGAAACGTCGCCGATGAGCCCGAGCACCGTCTGGGCGATCCATTCGGCCGCCCCCGATTTCTGGGTGGCGATGCCCAGCGGAATAAGGCCGGCCAGCAAAAACACGGTACGCCAATCCACCGCCTGGTAGGCCTCGTCGATAGAGAGTACCCGGCAAAGAATCATGCCGAAGGCGCCGGTCATCAGGCAGACCGAAAGCTGCAGTTTGAACACGATGATCATCACCAGGGCGACGGCCAGCCAGAAGCCGGCCGCTAGAGCCTTTTCAGGCTTGAGCACTTCGCCCACTGGGGTGGTGAAGATGAAGTTGTGCTTTTCTTCCAGAATCTTGAGGCGGTCCCAGCTGCCCTCCAGCACCAAGGCGTCCCCCGAGCGCAGCAACATGCTGGACAGTCCGTTGAGGTTTACCTGGTCGGCCCGGTAGAGGGCTACCGGGTTGACCTGGTACTGCTCCCAGAAGTGAACATCCCGCAGGGTTTTGCCGATCAGCTCGGAACGGGGCGCCACCACCGCCTCCAGGATGCCGAAGCGGTCCTGGGAAAAATCATCCTTAAATATCTGGAGCCCGTCCTTGACCATGAAACCATGATCGGCGGCCATGCGCTGCACCTTATCCGCCTTGCCGAACACTGCCAGGTGACTGTTGTCCCGGATTTCAAAGTCGGGGGGCAGGGTCATCATTTTCAACCGATCACGCCCCGCATAGGCCACCACGTTAACTTGGTAGGTGTTGCGCAGGTGTTTGACGGAGATCGGCTCGCGGAAGGCGGTGAAATCCTCGGGTGCCTGCAGTTCGAACACCTCGCCGATATCCTCATAGGCGGTGGGCCGGGTGGGCATCGTATCCTTGCGGGTTTCGGGTTTCTCCTTTGGCAGCACAAACCCGCCGAAAAGGATGAAAGTGGCGATACCGGCCGCCACCAGGGCCAGTCCGACCGGCGTGACATCAAACAGGCCGAAGGGCTTCAGTTTATAAGGCAGGAGCAGGTCGTTGAGCAGGATCAGGGGGCTCGATCCCACCAGGGTGATCGTACCGCCCAGAATGGCGCAAAAACCGATGGGCATCAACATCTGCGACAGGGGCAGGTGCATGGATTTGCTGGCCCGGCGGATGGCGGGCAGGAACAGAGCGGCGGCACCGATGTTCTGCATGAAGCTGGAGATGATTGCCACCGTGGCGCCCATGGCGATGACCACCCGGGAGGTGCTGTTGCCGGCGATTTTCACCACCGGCTGGACCACGCGGTTGATCAACCCGGTCTTGTCCAGGCCAGCGCCGATGATGATCACAGCGATGATGGAGATCACCGCGTTGCTGCTGAAGCCGGAAAAGGCCTCCTTGGGGGTGACCAGGTTGAGGATCGGCAGCAGGACGGTCATCAAGATGGCCACCATATCCACCCGAATCCATTCCACAATGAAGAGAAACACCGCCAGTGCGATGATACCGAGAACAAGGACGATTTCCGTATTCAGGACGATGGGGTCCATGATGGGTCGGGTTCCTTTGTTTTGGGCTTGACGGTTAAGATGCGGCAGTGGGTCAACTGGTGCAGCAGCAGGGCATCGGGGTGGGGTTTGGCCCGGCTGTCGCGGGCGCCCTCGGGAATGCCGAAGATGATTTCGGCGATGTGGTGATCGCGCACGAACTGCCGCACCTCTTGCAGAAAATCCCCCTGGCGGTGGACACATTCGATCTGCAAACCGGAATTGGCCCGCTCCTGGGCGATCTGGTCTTCCAGGGCCTGGCGCAGCGGATCGGTTTGCGCGGCTTCGGCCGGCCGGGGCGGGCCGGCGGCATCCAGCGTCCCGGCGCCGGCTGCATCACGCTCCGTCACGAGCAGGCAGTAGAAGATCCCGCCGTTGCGCTTTCCGAACTCCAAAGCGAAACGCACCGCCGCCAAGGCCGGGGACGAAAGCTCCTTGATGGGTATCAAATAGGCGGTCACCATACCTCCAGAAATGGTAGCGGTCGCGGCGGTCGACGGTACGCCCGATGGGATTCGATGTTGCCCCGTCCTTGTTGGACCAATGCGCGACCTCGGGCCTCCATAAAGGGTTCAATAAGCGTTCCATGTTGGCAAACCGTACAAATACGGATGGTTGGGGAAATCCCGGCCCTTCTTTCACCCGAAACAGTTTCAATCCGAAACATATTGGGGTTGCGTTGCAGTTCCATTTTGAAACACGCCTTCATTGTGCCGAAAAGGATCGTTTCAAAAACACACATCACCAATTTGCGTGCTATGTATGCTTTTCGGGCCGATCCGGTGGTTGGCTCTGGCGGAAACGGCGTTGTTCAAGGGCTTCGCGCAAGCACACCATGAGGCTGTCCAAGTTCACCGGCTTGAGCAGGTAATCGATGGCACCGTGCTGCATGCCCGCCACGCCGGTGTTGACCGAGGCGTTGCCGGTGAGAATGATCACCTCGGTAAGGGGCCGGCGCTTCTTGATCTCCTTAAGCACGGCGATGCCGTCCAAGCCCGGCATGAGCACGTCCAGCAGCACCACATCGAAATCCCGGTCCGCCATCAGCGCCAGTGCCGCTTCGCCGTCGGCCGCCGCGTCCACCGTGAAACCGCGGTTCACCAAAAGGCGCGACAGGTATCTGCGGACCTTCTCTTCGTCGTCCACCACCATGACCAAGGGTTGCATGGGTCACTCCTTTGCGTTGCTCCGTGACCGCCGCGCATTCGCAACGGCTGTTTCAGAAAGACATATCCCCAGAGCACCGGCCGCGATGTTTAAACGTGCAAAAATTGGCGGGCACCAGAAAGTTTCAATTTGAAACAACACCCCTTGACGGCTAACCGATTTCGGACTTGTGGGAGCTGCAAACAAGGGGTTTTCGGCCTCTGCATAGCCCACCAAGCAGCTTGAGAGAGGAATAAAGCAATTCCGATGCCCGATCGATGGATGGAAGGGGAGGGTGGGTCAAGGGGTCACGTCTGCTCCTGACCCATTATGGCCTGTCGAACCTGATTGACTCTACGGTAAAGGGATCGATCCATTTGGAGCCGAGCCTTAAATCTTTCGATGACCGTGCTGACGGTGCTGTAATGGTCAATTCCAAATTGCTCTCCGATACGCTTAAGAGGCTCACCCCTCAGTTGCCGTCAAAGGCAGCGTCCCACCGCTATCACTTCATTGAACACCGCCCTTCTCGTGCAAGACAGCTGGCCTTCATCGATACGGTAATACTTGCAAAGCGCCTGCTTGATACAGATGAAGGTGATTGGGCATCAGACAATACGCACTTACCCGTAGCGCAAAAACCGCTGCGGTTTCATGCAAAATTGCGATAAAGCGCACATAGTCAGCTCTTGTTGGAAACACCGCTTTCCCCCGCCGGCCGCGGTTCATCACATGATACCGACCATTGGGATACATTATGCGCAGCGGTCTTGCCATGCGGCTCCACTAGCAAAACAACCATAAAGAGTCAGGAGCAGACGTGACCCCTTTACCAGTTATTTCCAGTTCCCCTTCACGCTCACTATCGCCGGAAATGATGGCGGCAAAATTTCCGTACACGATCCTGACGACAATATTCTTGTCGTGCAAAGTCCCCTCGTAATCCTTGGCGGATGCTTCCGGGTGAAGGATCTGGATCTCCATATCACCATAGAGCATCGATTCTCCACGTGCCGGTTGATGGTAATCGGCACCTGACTCTGTGATGGCGTCAACAAAATTTTCAAAAGTCAGGGTTGTGTGGTTTTGTCCATTGTAGAAAACGGTATCGATGCTGTAACGGTTTAAACCATCAACTTGGCCACGGACATAGTCCGCATGGCCATGCGTCGCGACCACCAGGTTCAGGTGTGATATGCCCCTGTCGCTGAGGTGGTCGGCAACCGTATTTGGTTGACCGCCCCCATCGATAAAAACCCTGTATGATTGATGTTGAACAAGTACGTCATCGCCCTGACCGAAATCAATTGCGGTGATGGTGATCTCGGCCAGCAGGGCTGGGGGGCAAAGCAGCAGTGCCAGGAAAATGACTATGCCTGCAAAAAATTTGATTTTGCTTGGCATGGTTATGCTTAACGCTATTCATCCAATTCGTGACATCTTTTTCATTGGATCTTGAGGCCTTCACACCCCCACCCAAAAACCCGACACCGGAAACTCATTCTTAACTATCGTTGTATGGGGAAGAGGACTTGATAATTTCAACAAGAAAATTTTGGCGATGGGGATAAGCAGATTAAATTCAGGGCCAAAAGCTGATCATACACCAGTAAAAAAAATCAGTTCCCATTCATCTGCCTGGGGATTATGCCGCAGAATATATATCCCCTTATCATCACCCCGGATCTTAAAATATCGGTGGTCCGGAGCCAGCCAGCAGTCCAATACTTCAGCTACGGTAATTTCACGTTCGCCGATCCGGAAACTGCGGGGTGTTTCTTCTCCTCGGTAGCCGGCATAGCACGAGACTGCTAATTTCATGGCAATCCCATTTCGCGTTAAAGATCAGTTCGGGCTGCAAAATGGGTCCAAAAGGTCTTTCCCTGATCATGAAAACTAATTTACCTTCCGACCCCTCATAAATTTATCCAACGCCTCAATTACCACGCCAGTAATAGAATTCCCGTTTTCCTTGGCATATTTAGCTACCCGTTCCGCCAGTTGGCAGGGCAGATGAATGGTTATTTGTTTGGTGTCGTCCGAGCAGGAAAGAACAGTGGGCCGGTCTTTCATTGGGTTTTTTCCCCATCATTCAAAAAGTCTGGATACTATGCTTCAATGCATATAGAACCATGGTGATTTTAAAAATCAACGCTTCCCGTTGTTGGTTTATGCAAAATTATTTTAGCGCGTCGATTGTTAACGGACAAGGATTACAATGGATAATCCTCCAACAATCCAGTCGAGTCAAGGACTTGTTGGGTAGGCCGCCTGGGCAGTCTTGCGTAATTGACTTTGTACGGTTAGTTTGGTCATTATGTTGCGGGCCTGATTTTTCCTTGATTCCGGGCATGTGACTCTATGGCAGCCCGGCGCAGGCGGTGTCGCTCTTCTAAATGACTGACGACCTCAGCTCTTGATACGTCGCACCGCGGTAGAAAGCGTGAGAGCAATTCTTCGATTTCAGAACACGACAGCAGCGGATCAATGAGCCGAACAATTCCCGAACTGCACGACAAGGCCCATTTTACCAAAATCTCAGCCGCCGGATTGCGAATGCCACTCGCATGACGTCATCATCACGAAGGAGGCGCCAAATTAATTTATCTAGCGATAAAAATCATAAAATGAAAACAGATCCCTGTTACAAGGATTTAGGTGATGATCGGCGCTGCATTGTGTGCGGCACGTTCTCGGCCAAATTTTTTGTCAGTGTGGACGGTAACGCATACAAGCGCTGCAGCACCTGTCAGGCGACGTTTCTGAATCCTGCGCAAAGGTTGTCCATCGAGGATGAGCATGCACGCTATCGCCTGCACCGGAACGAACCGTCGGACAAAAACTATCGCCGTTTTTTATCAAAACTTGCCGATCCATTATTGCAACGGCTTCCGCCGCAGGCAAAGGGACTGGACTATGGCTGCGGCCCGGGGCCGGTCCTTGCCTGCATGTTGCGCGAGGCAGGACACCGGATGCGACTGTTTGACCCGCTTTTTTTCCCCGATCCTGAACCCCTTGAAAATTACTACGATTTCATTACCTGCACCGAGACCATCGAACATTTTCATCGGCCGGCCGAGGAGTTCAACCGTTTTGACCGGATGCTGCGTCCCGGCGGATGGCTGGCGCTCATGACCTGTTTCCAAACGGACGACGACCGTTTTGCGGCATGGCACTACCGCCGAGATCCGACCCATGTGGTATTTTTCCGCGACGTGACGCTGCGTCATATCGCCCACCGATTCGGGTGGTCCTGTGAAATCCCGATCAAGGATGTTGCGTTGATGCAGAAACCACGCAGCAAAAAAGCCATGCACAAGGAAGCCCGTCATGCGCAAAGATATCGATCTTAACTGCTTTAAAAAACGTCTTGAGGAGCGCCTCAAG
This sequence comes from Desulfosarcina sp., assembly GCA_046484885.1. GTDB lineage: Bacteria > Desulfobacterota > Desulfobacteria > Desulfobacterales > Desulfosarcinaceae > Desulfosarcina. The sequence goes on from JAWOIA010000245.1 coordinate 12,682, forward strand.
GAAATCACCGCCACCAAAAAGACAGTCAGCCCCCTTGAGCTGGACCAGTCGCGCGTGGGCCGCCTGTCTCGCATGGATGCCATGCAGCAGCAGGCCATCACACAAGCGGCCGCGCGTCTCAGCGCAATGGAGGAGCAGCGTATCCAAACGGCGCTCCAACGCATGACTTCGGGCGAATACGGCTATTGCATGCATTGCGAGGAAGAAATCGCCGAGGGACGCCTGCGGGTGGAACCCAGCGCCTTGACCTGTATTGTCTGTGCCAGGCGGATGCCTACCTGATCGAATTGCCCCCTAAATCCACCTGAATCCGCTGCGCGCCCGCATCGTTAAGAATTTCAGGGACGTTCGTAAGATATTCGGTTTTTCTATTCACAATTTTGGTGATACAAGCGCTATGGCCACTTGTTCCAAATCCGATACAAAACCATAAAACTGCACACCGCCCCCTCGACGGCCAGCGAGTCGGCGCCAGGGGCCGCACGATCGCCGAAGAAAAAGGATTGAAACTTCAGAATATAGACATTGAATCCAGGCATTGCCGATCAACACAATGAAGATTAAGCCTTTGATTATGTTGGGAATATCAAGAACAAGCGTAGTTGACCAGTCCCGAAGCAGGGAAATGCAATCGCTAAGCGTCGGGCCTCCTTCTGCCTGGTACTTTCGCTCCGGCGAAAATCCTATTGCCTGGCAAAAGTCCTCTTGGTGGTGTCGGGTCGTATGGCCGGTTTCATCGGTTGTCCGGTCATATCTTTGAACCAGAATGCACGGTTTTCTTCCGATCGGACGATATTCGGTATTGGGTGCGTTCAAGCCAACTGCCTGAGCCGGAGTCATGCAGAAAATTTCGTTGACGGATAGTCCCGGATAACGATCCGGCTCCAGTTTCAGTATGTGGGTGCTGGGAGTGTCCGACAACGATAAACTGTGCGGCGCGCCCTTTGTGTCCGCACCAGTGATAGGTTGGGGTATGAAAATATTGACAATCCGGATAGAATATGTACAACATGCTGTACAGGAGGTGCCAAAATGGAGGCTATAACCTACACAGCGGCAAGGCAAAACCTTTCGAAAACAATGGAAAAAGTTTGCAGAGACCGTGTTCCGATGATTATAACACGAAAATCCTTGGAATCTGTTGTCATCATGTCTCTTGAGGACTATGAAGCCCTTGAAGAAACATCCTATCTATTACGGTCACCCAAAAACACCAGGCGACTGATTGAATCCATCGCTCAACTCGAAAATGGCAAAGGAAACGAAAGGGAGCTGTTAGAGTGAAGCTCATTTTTTCAGACCATGCCTGGGACGATTATATCTATTGGCAAAAAACTGACAAAAAAATCATTCGCCGTATCAACACCCTCATCAAGGAAACAAAACGCAATCCTTTTGAAGGTGTTGGTAAACCCGAACCTTTGAAACACGCACTTTCCGGCTATTGGTCCAGGCGAATAAACGACGAGCATAGATTCGTTTATAAAATTTCAGAAGATACAATTCATATTGCGCAACTGAGATATCATTACTGATTCATCTTTCCCGAACGCCCAGCTTGAGAGGTGCGAATGAAGCGCAGCGAAATAAGCATCCTTCTCCAAGCTGATGTTCGGCCTGTAATATTATCAGGCTGAAACCGCCTGATATATAACCGGTCGATATTTGGGGAGCGGAATAGGCTTGCCCTCAGCTCGTGCTGCCTTTATCCAGAGATCCTTGGCCTTTTGGACCTCATGCAATGCCTCGTCAGGAGTCACACCGAATGCGGAGCACGCCTCAAGATCGGGTATATCAGCGATGTACCCTTCGTCATCATCTGAATAGAAAATGTTAATATGATAGTCCCGCATTATTCATCCTCCAGTTTAAGATTATGTTTTTCAACCAGTTTCAGAAACTGGCGAATTTGATATGGTTTGGCTTGCCCATTGACATCTTGCAGATTCACAAACTCAGGGATACCAGGCCTTGCAAAAATGTGGTGGCTGCCGTCGGCTCGGGATAGCTTGAAACCGAAACCTTCAACAAGATTAAACATCTCTGTGAATCTGATATTTTTTGAACCATCAATTATTTTTTGAAGCAACTTTCGTCGTTTCATAGTTCATCTCTTACAAGCTGAACGTAGTCTTCACCAGCGGTAACGCAGCGCAGCGGAGTTCACGTCCGAGTGAAAGGCATAGTTGTGTGCTGATAAATTTATTGGCTTAGTTTGGAACTGGCAATACGATTAAGGCTTACGCCGGACTCAGCAGCTTGTATGGCCAATTTTCGATGTACCTCTGGAGGCACCCGGACCATGAATTTTCCGCTGAAATTTTTGCTTGCGATTGGCACGGGAATTGGCTCATCGGTTTTACCCATGTCCAATAACACATCCGCTACAAGATTTCGGATGCCTTTTAAAGCCTTTTCCGGTGTATCGGCCAGCCAACTTAAGCTGGGGAATTCAGCACACAGGCCCACATTCTCATTATCATCTTCAGACCAAGTAACCCGATACGTATATTTATCATATTTTGTGGCCATGGCTTACCTCCAATTTTTCAATAGCCAATAGCACCTGCTTGACTTGATATGCCTTGGCCTTGCCTCTGTGGTTCTGGATATTTATCCTTGGGTCTCCTTGCCGGGGTGTTTTATAAATTCGATGACTGCTATTTTTCTGACGTGGCTTACCGAAATAATGCTCACATATTTTGCACATATCCGAAAAACGGACATCCTTCGGATTTCGTTTCAATATCAATAGCAGGTCATCGATTTTCGTCATGGCCATATAGTATCAATATTGGTATCATTGTCAAGAACCTGCATTGGAATTTATTGGAGCGTCCACCTTATATCGATTCGCATAGATGATTCACTATCTTATTTTTCCGAATTTAATTGCGAATCGGAAGACAAAACGGATGAATGCTTTTTAACGGAATTACCTTTTCCTTCTTTGATCACCAGGTAGACCCCTAAAACAGTCACGGTGATGGCTGCGATAGACAGCATGGATAAGGGCTCGCCAAACAGTATCCAGGCTTCAATGCTGACTAGTGGCGGTACCAGATAGAAGTAGCTGGCCACTTTTGCAGTTTGGCCCTCCCGAATCATGAACATAAGCAGGAGAACGGCCGAAACGGACAGGGCCAGGACCAACCAGCCGAGCGCCAGGATAAGCTGTAGATCCCATACCACTGTGAGCGATTCAAATGTCCATACGAGCACAGCCATCAACAGGGCTGCGCTGACATATTGCCAAAGGGTTCCACCAAGCAGACTGACTCCCTGGCCAAATCGCTTCTGGTAGATGGTTCCGATGGATATGGCAAACAAAGCGGACAGAGCGGCCAGCATGGACGGCCAGTTCAGGTTGATGCTCTCTTGTTGGCCGGTGCTCAGCAGAACGGTGATCACTCCTCCAAGCCCCACTCCGAGTCCCAGCCACTGAATGGGACGTAACCGTGCCCCCAGTGCGAACCATCCCAAAAACGCGGTGAGGACAGGCTGTATTCCCACAACAATGGCTGTGGTTCCGGCAGGCATGCCCCACTTGATGGCGGCATATACCCCGCCAAGGTAGGCGCCATGTACCAGAAGGCCAGATACCATCTGATGGCCTGATTGACGGGGCGTCAGTGGCGTCGTTTTGAATAAGAAACACAAAAGCAGAAAGACGGTAATGGTCAACACTGTCCGGATAAGAAGCAGAAAAAAGGGTTCGATATACGGCAATGCGTATTTGGCGGCGATGAAACCGGTGCTCCACAGAAAAACAAACAAGAAGGGAATTATATCTGTTAACCGAATGCTCATGAGGGGTTTAACCTTTAATTAACTGGATCGCCGCCCTCAAGGCAAGTCTGTGTGCATATGGAAGCACCGGATCATCCGTGCCATGAATGATCAGCGTCGGAGCAGGTATCTCATCCTGCCGTCCGAACCATTCTTGCCAGCCCGCCAGAGCGGCATGATTATACATGCTCGGCAGGCTCAACGCACGATCGAAGACGGAGTAACTGGCCGTGCCCGGCGGGCAGCAGGTGGATCGCCCAGTGGCACGGTGATCGTAGCGTATGACATAGCGCCCCGCGCCTTAAAGCTGACAACAATAGGCCTCCGGCCACCATATGGCAGCCACCTTCGCTCCCATGATCGGCAGGATCGGCGGGTCAGTTGGAGTGCCGAAGGATTCGGAGTAGAGGGAGATTCCGTCAGTTTCGATTATCTGAGTTCTCATGACGATCACGGCCTTGCCGCCCAACTAACAGCTGTGAGGTGCGTCTTTTTGCATCCGCACCAGTGACAGGTTATGCCACTTTTTGAATCTCTTGTGATTCGTATTCAGGAAACATAATAATAGCAGGATGTACATCAAATGCAGTTGCGAGTTGTAGAGCTCTTTTTTTCCCGATTTCTATTTTATCATTTTCAAGCATACTGATATTTTTTGCATTGATTGAGCAATATTTAGCTAATTCCTCCTGAGTCCATCCTTTTAATTCACGCAACATTTTAATCACTTCTCCAGTAGTTAAAACAGTATGCTGTTTTGCTGGTTTAAAATTCGATTTATTGATTTTCATGATTTTAACCTCTTAATATTTATGAGGTTTTATATCAATCACATAGATCGAAACAACCTCTTTTTCGATAGTATAAATAATACGATATTGAATGTTGAGCCGTGATGATCGTTGCCCTTCACGGTCTCCTTTTAATTTTTCGTCGTGAAAACCGGAAAATTCCCTTAATTTATCTGGACCATGTCGGAAAACTATACTTTTCCAAAGTTCGTATTTTTTTACGACCTGCAATGGTAGTTTTTCAACAACCTTGTTTAATTTATGATGTTCTCGTATAAGCCACATTATTAATGTTGATACCTTATTATATTTGATAAGTCAAGGTGGTTTCAGAGGCATCTCGCGGTAGAGATTTCAGGGACGGATTTCAGGGACGTTCGTCGAATATTCGGTTTCCAAATCACGGTTCTTTTATAAAAACTTGATATACCAATAAAAAGCAGTCTTAACGCACCAGACGCTCTGCATCACATCGTTGTGCGGGGAATCAATCGAAGAAAGACTTTCGAGATGACAGCGACCGGGATGATTTCCTGGATCGACTCGGCAATATCCTGTCCGATACCCAAGAAACCGGAGAATTCTTGATGAACGGTGCAAAAACAGGACGCAACATGATGTCACCTCCCAAGTGATGCAGTTTTTCGCTTATACTGTATCTCTTGGAGATGGTTTTGTCCAGCGTTTTTTCAATAAGTTCATTTATTTATGACTACTCCAGCCGTACGACCTTGAAAGGGCTGCCGCCTTGCACCATTGCAGCGCTGCTGCCGGAATACCCTACCGGCACCAATGCCCCAAGAATGACCGGCACGCCTGTTTCGGGTTGACATCCGCCCCCGGCTCTTACTACACAGCGAAAGTTGATGAACTCGTAAAAAGTCGCTGCTGCGACGGGTTCGTAAAAAGCCCAAGATCAAGGCTTGCGAAGCCTGAGGAATACCGCTATCGCGGGTGCCGTAGGCAGCGTACTTACGGTACGCCGCAGTGACGAAGGATGAAGCGTAGCGCCGATATTGGACTTTTTACAAACCCGTCAAAGTTTGCACCATCAAGTAGAGACCCCGTTGACCATGACCACCAGGAGCCGGACGTATGCAGACCCTCACCGACATCCTTTCACACCTCTCCTTCCTCCAAGCCACCAGAATGTTGGGGGAAAACGGCAAGGCACTGATTCTCCAGGGCGGTAAATTCGACATCGATCCGACGGACCAGATTCACCTCGACGAACAGCTGTTCCAACTCACGCTGACCGACGCCACGGTGCGCATCGCCCTCGATCCCCACCGGCCCAAGCAACTGCAGCTGAGCTGCAGCGGTTGCACTATCGCCTGCGAGCACCAGGGCGCCGCCCTCGCATTGATTCTGGAGGAAAAAATGGCCCTGGGACTGGCCGCCCCGCCGCCGGAAAAAATCCCCATGGAGAGCCTGGATGAAAAAACCTTGGTGGCCCAGGCCCTGGCCGACCGTCGGGAACGATCACAAAAAGAGAAAATGGTGCTCAAGTCCATGGACCCGGACCACCTGTGGACCGACTACATTGTCACCAGCAAGGTGTCGGGAAAAAGTTACCGCATTGCACTGCGAGGTTTCGCACCCGGCGAATCCTATTGCACCTGCCCGGATTTTCGCAAGAATACCCTGGGCACCTGTAAACACCTGCTTTACGCCCAGACCCGGCTCAAAACCAAATTCCCCAGAAAGGTGCGCGAAACCCCGCCCGTCATTGAAGCCATCGCGGTCTATCTGCGCTATGCCGGTCAGTTGGAGCTGCGGCTGCTACTGCCCGAAGTGCTGGGCCCGGACATCGAAACGCTCCTGGGGCCGCTGCGCGACCGGGCTATCGCCGATGTGCGCGATCTGCTGCGGTGCATCGGCCAAGTGGAACGCCTGGGAACATCGGTCACCATCTATCCCGACGCCGAGGAGCACATCCAGCACCGACTGTTCCAGCAGCGTATCGCCAACGTGACCGAAGAGATTCGCCGGAACCCGGTCGACCACCCGCTACGACGCACGCTTCTGAAAACCGAGCTGCTTCCCTACCAATTGGACGGCATCGCCTTTGCCGTCGGCGCCGGACGCGCCATCCTGGCCGACGACATGGGGCTGGGCAAAACCATCCAGGCCATCGGCACGGCAGAGCTGCTCGCCCGCCACGCCTCGGTTTCCAAGGTGCTGGTCATTTGTCCGGCCTCCTTGAAATCCCAGTGGCGCACGGAGATCCGGCGCTTCAGCGAACGCACCTGCCGGATAGTGTTGGGCAGCGCCGCTGATCGCCCGGCCCAGTATGCCGAGGACGCCTTTTTCACCATCTGCAACTACGAGCAGGTGTTGCGCGATCTCCTGGCCGTGGAAACGGTGACGTGGGATTTGATCATTCTGGACGAAGGCCAGCGCATCAAAAACTGGGAAGCCAAAACCAGCCAGGTGATCAAGGCGCTCAAATCTCCCTTCGCCCTGGTGCTCACCGGAACCCCCCTGGAAAACCGCCTGGACGATCTTTTCTCAGTGGTGGAGTTCCTGGACGACCGCCGCCTGGGGCCCGCCTTCCGTTTCTTCAACCGCCACCGGGTGGTGGATGAGAAGGGCAAACCTTTGGGCTATCGTCACCTGGACGAGCTGCGCCGCCAATTGGCGCCTATCCTCCTGCGCCGCACCCGCGCCATGGTGCTCAAGGAGCTGCCGCCGCGCAGCACCGAAATCATCCGCATCACCCCCACCGACGAACAGTGGGGCATGCACCGTGCTCACCGCATGATCGTCCAGACCATCATCAACAAGCGCTACCTGTCGGAAATGGATCTGCTGCGCCTGCAAAAGGCGCTGCTGATGTGCCGCATGTGCGCCGACAGCACCTATCTGGTGGACAAGCAGGCACCGGGCTACTCCAGCAAGTTGGAAGCGCTTGAAAACCTGTTGGCGCAAATGGCCGCCGAGGAGGATCGCAAGATCGTGCTCTTTTCCGAATGGACCACCATGCTCGGCCTCATCGAACCGCTGCTGGCCAAACTGGGCATGGGTTTCGTGCGTCTAGACGGCTCGGTACCCCAGGCCAAGCGCAAGGCGCTGATCCACCAGTTTCGGAAAGACCCCGACTGCAAGCTGTTCATCACCACCAACGCCGGCGCCACCGGCTTGAATCTCCAGGCCGCCAACACGGTGATCAACGTGGACCTTCCCTGGAATCCGGCCCTTCTGGAGCAGCGCATCGCCCGGGCCCACCGCATGGGCCAGACCCAGCCGGTCCAGGTCTTTTTACTGGTAACCATTGACACCCTGGAAGAGAATCTGCTGACCACTCTGTCGGCCAAAAATGAACTCTCACTGGCGGTGCTGGACCCCGAAGCCGAAGCCACCGAAGTGGATTTGACCACCGGCATAGAAGAACTCAAACGGCGTATGGAAGTACTGCTGGGCAAAAAGCCCGAAGCCCCCGAAGACGAAAGCCAAAAAGCCCAAGCGGCCCGCGAGGCGGCCGCCTTCGCCCACCGGGAGAAGATCGCCGCAGCCGGCGGCCAGCTGGTGACCGCGGCCTTCGCCTTCATCGGCGAGGTTCTGGGCGATGCCGAGCCGGACGAGCGCATGACCCGAATGACCGGGGCCTTCAAGGCCAAACTCAGCGAATGCATGCAAACCACCGAGGACGGTGGGCTCAAAATGACCATCACCCTGCCCGACCCGTCCTTTCTGGACACCATGGCCCGCTCCCTGGCCAGGATGGTCGACATGGGAAATGCCCAATAAAACGGTCGTCACACACCCCTTTCTTTTACGAACCCGTCGGAAAAGCGACGTTTTACGAGTTTATCTTCTTTGACTGTCGTCGGACTGAGGCACTGAACCGTCTCGCCGCCACCGCCCATGAGCATGCCCACGGCGCCTTCCAGATGGGCTTTTTGCACCTGCCAGCGGCGGTCCTTTTTGACCAAATCGAGCGTGAGCCGGTGTGGATCGGCTTTGTCGCTGGCTTCTTGCAACCAGCCCAGGGGGTCGTTGTAGAGGTCTTTGAGGCCAGGCAGGCTCCGATCCTTGCTTATGATCACAAAATAGACCGTGGCGGTGGCGCGGGACGTATCCTGGCCAATATCGACCACGGGTCTGGGAAAGAGGACCGAAAAATTCCCATAGCGCCGGAACGCAACAAACAGAATTTTTTTGACGCCGTTGGCATCATGCCCGCCGGGGGTGGCGGTAAAGGTCTCGCTGGTCAGCTGCATCAGGTCGCCGATTTGGTGCTTTTCGGCCAGATCCGCCGCCTCGGCGATCAGTTGGCGGATGGCGGCACTGTCATCGGTCGGACCTTTGCAGCCCACCGTTCAGGCAACGGCGAAAAGCGCAATCCAACCCAATACGGCCATCCGGCCTGCAGAAATGGCGGTTCTCACAATACGACCTGAAACCATGCGCTTCCTTGATTCTTTTTATGATGTAGGCTGCACTACCGACGGCAATGCTTTGAGACTATTTTGCCGCTCTACCTTATGACAATTGGTCAGCACGGCCCGGCTCCCCTGAGGCCCTTTAGGAGAAGATCTGACGTTCACTCAATCACACCTCCCATGCAACGCTAAAACCCCGGATGGGCTTTGGATAGAGAAGTGTCAATGAAATTAGTATCGATGTTGCCGCTCTGAAATTCAGGACTTCCTAAAATTTTGATGTTCAAAGCGGTTGTGGTTTTAACCCCTTCGACATGGAAATCAGACAATGCTTGCTTCAACCGGTTCACAGCATCGGCGCGATCATCTCCCCATGCAATAACCTTGGCCAGTAGAGGGTCGTAATATGGGGGCACGCTGTTTCCTGCCTTCAATGCATGGTCGATACGGATTTTGGGATCTTCCGCCGGGAAAGTTAGGGCAGCAATGGTACCCGGGGATGGAACGAAGGTCTCCGGATCTTCAGCATAGATCCTCGCTTCGATGGCGTGGCCGTTAACGTGCACACCGGACTGGGCCAGATCCAGAGCCTCTCCCGAGGCGATGGCGAGCTGCTGTTTGACGATATCAATGCCGGTCAGGAATTCGGTAACGGGGTGCTCCACCTGCAGGCGAGCGTTGATCTCCATAAAGAAGTATTTTCCCTCGCGCGAACGTAAGTACTCAAGCGTACCGGCCCCACGGTAGCCGATTTTGGATATGATCCGAACTGTGCGCTCAAAGAGCTCCCTACGCTCATCTGGTGTAACCACCACCGAAGGCGCCTCTTCGATGATTTTCTGATGCCGCCGCTGTACCGAGCACTCCCGTTCGCCCAAACAAACGCAGTTGCCAAAGTTGTCAGCCAGGAACTGCACCTCGATATGACGAGGGCTATCGACCACGGTTTCCAAATAGCAGGCGCCGGAACCAAAGGCCAGTTCACCGATGCGGGTTGCCCTCTCGAAAACCTTCTTAGCTTCATTCGCCCCGCCGACCCGTTCAATGCCTTTACCGCCGCCGCCCTTGTCCAGCTTGAGAAACACGGGCCAACCGTTGGAGTTGCCAAACTCGATCACGGCTGCGGGGTTTTCGACGATGGTTAGGGTGCCCGGTATCACCGGCACGTTGACGCTGTTGGCAATTTTACGGCAATGGCTTTTGGAGCTAATTGACTTTAGCACCTGGGGTGGAGGGCCTACCCATGTGATCCCGGCGGCTTCCACCGCCTCGGCAAAGGCCCCCCGCTCGGACAAAAAACCATAGCCTGGATGTACGGCGTGGGCGCCGGTCTTGCGGGCGGCATTGATGATGGCATCGATGTTGAGGTAACTTTGCATCGGGTTGGCCGGACCGATGAGCACCGCCTCATCTGCAGTTTTAACGTAGGGCATATTGGCATCAGCCTCGGAGTAGACTACCACTGTGGCGATGCCCATCTTCTTGCAGGTTCGGATTATTCGCGTAACGATTTCCCCCCTGTTGGCAATCAATAAGCGCTTTACCATCTCTATTTCCTATTCCTCGGTCTCAAGGATAACCATAGGATCACCCACCTGCAGTTCATCCCACTCCTTGGAGATGATCCTCTTGACCCGTCCGCCGAAATTGGCAGCCACAGAGATCTCTGTTTTCATACAATTGATGACCGCCACTTCCTGCCCGATAGAGACCTTGTCACCCTCTTCCACCACCACTCTGGCGCACAAACCAGGCATGATTGCGTCTACGCTCTTTTCCATTGTTCACTCCTTAAAAGCTGATGGATTCGGATGGCGTCTGAAACCACCCATTGTTTTCATCCCCAATCAAACGGGAATCTGGAGGTCTAAACTTCTCTTTTTGAACACCAGATATGCACCGCCCTTGCTGCGACCGGCACCTAACCAAATTGAACAGCAGACATCAAATCAAAGAATTCTCGCTGAGCAGCTTATTCTGGTCGATCCGCGCCTGTATCGCTTCCTCCTGACTGGAAAGTTGAAACCGAATAAAGTCGCGACTGGGAGTGCCCTGCCCCACTTTCCAAAGGTCGGCATTAATAACATTCAAGGCGCACATGTATCCCCCCAGCGTAGGCCCATCGGCAATGAGTAGGATGGGCGTATTGCCGCAGATGTTGAGCGCGCCGCGAATGGCATAGGCGTGATCGATAATGTTGGAGGGGTGGCTGCCACCCACGCCACCATCGGTTCGGGCAAAGAAGCTATCGGGCAATGCCTCGAGTCGGCAGGCTGAGCGGTTGGAGGTGTGTTGGATTTTTGAATTGTGGCTAAAGAGGTAGTCCATCCCCGCTTCAGTGACGTAATCTGGGGAAGTGTTGGGGCCAGGAACAGCCCTCAGCACCCAGTTGTTGGTGTATTCGGGAATCACCCCCGACTTGAGTCGGTTGGCAGCCAGTTCGCTGAGACTCGCCTTGGGCTTTCCAATTTTGACAATATCACCGGGGGCCAGCTTGCGGCCTTCGAAGCCACCGTAACTGCCAAAAATGCAAGTGGATTTGCTGCCCAGGTAGGCGGGCACGTCAACGCCACCGGCCAAGGCCATGTATGCGCGAAAGCCCAGGGGGCCGATATGCAGGAACTTAATATGGTCCCCTGCGGTTACCATCACTGGTTCGTACATCGGCATCTTTTCGCCGTTGAGGGTCGGCTGCATATCTGTACCGGTTACGGCAATGACGGTATCACCGCCAATCTCAGCCTCAAAAAAGCCGCCGGTAATCTCCAGCCCAGCATCGCCGGCAAAATTGCCTACCAAAATATTGCCCAGGCCAAGAGCCACGTTGTCGAAGGCTCCAGAAGCCGCCATTCCCTTGCCAAGATATCCAAGACGCCCCGGCCAATCCTCCACCAGAGTCTCGATTCCACCGTTAATAACTTTAAGCATTGCGATGACCTCCTTGTATGACTGGATGCGACGAAAGAGAGTTCACAGCCGCGGGGCGGTTTTGACACCCTCTACCTGTTTCGCCTTAAGCGCCATCATTCCGGTTTGAACCTCCGGGGAATTGTACCACTCCAAGTACTCCTTAGCTTTGATCTGTCCCTCTTCGATCTGATACACGTAATCGAATTTTTCGTGGACATGACCGTAAATTTCCAGCACTTGTTTCTCTGTGGTTTCATGAAACTGGACCCGGTCAGCATTTCGATAAAGGAAGGGACCGTTTTTGAAAATGGGATGCTTGCATGCAAACTGGAAAATTGGGATGGTACGCCCGAAGAGTTGGTACCCGCCGCCGGTTGGCGTTGTATAGGTAAACACGCAGGGTCCACCGATGCCCACAGCGCCCTCGGGGGTCCAGGTTCGTGGTGGATTATATTTGGGCACCACAATAGCGCAACGGGGATCCATAGGCCACAGAAAGGCCCCCCCAGGCCAGAAACCTCCACCGGAATTGAACCACCGTGTACCCAAGATCATCTGTTTAGTCTCTTCCACGGTAATGCCGTTACACATGGCCATGTACTCAAGGTTGTAGCCGTTTATGTAATTGGGTGCGCCAGGACGTACCTCGGCGACATATTTTTCCACAGCCTTCTTGGTTTCGGAGTCCTCGAAGGCGATGGGAAGATGTATTACTCGTGATTCCAAAACAACATCGTCAATGGTGCGCATTGAATCTTCGGATGCTTTGACAATATCGATGAGTTTATCGCGGCTAATGATTTCTGGATCGAAGTGCAGCATGTTGGTGCGAATACCGGGAACTGTCTCAATAAGCCCCTTTATCGCTTTGCCCAGAATAATGTCGTTGATAGCCAGCATTCGAAAGGAGTCCTGCAGGGCGGCGCGCTGTTCTCGGCCATACTCCACTTGAAGAAATCCGTCACCTGCCTGGCGAAAAAGAATCTCTATCCTCGACTCAGATGCAGGCATGGTGTCTAAGATGACATCATATTTGCCTTTGTTCATGGGAAAACCTCCTTCGTTTTTACCCATCGGGCGGAATTAATATAGATCATTTAGGATTTTTATTCCGGCAGGGAACAGTGCACGGACACATGTTGCCTGAATCAAAAATTAGCCGAGGCCGGCCCATCAGAGCGCCGGCGAGGCCAATTCACAGTCAGCCGACTCCAGCCCCGCTCGCACGGCCTTGACGATATCAAATGCTCCCGGTGTATCGCAATGCACACAGACCGAGTTGCCTTCTATGTCGATCTCGGTGCCATCCATGGCGGTAACTTTGTTTTCTACAACCATTCGCTTTACACGTGCAGCCACGTTGTCAGGATCGTGGGCGTCGTGGGCCCGAGTGATGACTAAATTGCCTGCAGCGTCGTAGCTCAGGTCCGAATAGAGTTCGTGTACAGTCCGCAACCCCATCGCCGTCGCCATGGGCGCAATAAGTCCCTTTTTCGTAACATAGAGGTACATATCGCCGTCGATATCTTTCACCGCTTGGCAGATAGCTTGGGCTACACGCTCAATACGGTGAGCCATTCCGTAAAGCGATCCGTGAGGTTTCACATGGTGCATCCGCAATCCAGCGGCCTCGGTGAAGGCTTTTAGCGCCCCCACCTGATAGACGACGATATCGTACACCTCCTCCGGGGTGAGCTTCATCTCTCGGCGTCCAAAGCCCTGAAGGTCAGGCAGCCCCGGATGGGCACCGACTTGAACATTGAAGGTTTTGGCTAGTTGCACGGTGTGTTTCATCACCGAGTAGTCACCGGCATGAAATCCACAAGCCACATTGGCACTGGTGATGTATTTCATAAACTCCGCATCGTTGCCGAGTTTGTACATACCAAAGCTTTCGCCCATATCTGCATTAAGATCAACTTTCATAAATAGCGTTCCTTTTTGAAAAGGGTTAAAACAAGTCTTGCGACCTAATAACCGCTGACGAAACTGATCAGGGGCAACAGCCATTATTACTAATTTGAAAATCTTTACAAAATCAACATTTCCTTTTAGTATGTGTAAAAAACGTAAGTATGCGAAAAAATCTGTCCTGCCAAAAACAACATCATATTCAAACAAAGGAGGTTCCATGAACGGATACATGGGCAAAGCCCTGCTGGTGGATTTGTCACTGGGAAACATCACCACCCAACTCATTCCCAAGGATTGGTACGAGGATTTCCTCGGTGGCGAAGGCTTGGCCGTGCGGTTCTTTTACGATCACATGAACCCGAACCGCGACGCTTTAGATCCCGATTCTCCGATCATTTTCGGAACAGGTCCCTTAAACGGCACAAAAGCTCCCGAAGGCGGCCGCCTGGTGGTGGTCTTCCGGTCGCCAGCCACCGGCACCCTGGGATTAACCAATGTTGGCGGCCATTTTGCCCCGGCTCTGAAGAGAGCCGGCTGCGACCTACTGATGGTCACTGGTAAGGCTTCCAAGCCCGTCTGGCTGCGCATCGCTGATGACCAGGTTAGTATCGAGGATGCTGACGATCTGTGGGGGCAGCGCATATCCCCTACTGAAAAGGCCATCAAAAACAACATGGGCGCCAAAGCCCAGGTGATCTCCATTGGCCCCGCAGGCGAAAATCTGGTTAACTTCTCCTGCCTGATGACCGACATTCACCGCTCGGCCGGCCGCGGCGGTGGCGGAGCCATTTTCGGTTCCAAAAACCTTAAAGCGATAGGGGTGTTGGGTACGCAGGAGGTTGCTGTGGCCGATCCCGATGCACTAAATGCGGCATCCAAGAGATCCCGAGAAGAGATCGACGCTGAAGCCTTTACCTCAGGCTTGTTGAAACCTTTTGGCACCCCCGGTTTCTACAACTCCATCAGCGCCACTGGAACCCTACCGACAAAAAACTGGCAGCGCACGACCTACCCGGAGTCCCACGACGTTTTGGGCCATGAAGCCTACCATAAAACCTTGTTAGTCAAACCATATGCCTGCGCCCAATGCTACATCGCCTGCGGTCGAAAAACCACCATTAAAGAGGGTCCCTATGCCGGGGAGAGCGGCGGCGGCCCCGAATATGAAACGCTTGGAGCTTTCGGCTCCAAATGCCTCATCAATGACGTAAGCGCCGTAGCCAAGCTGGGCTACGATTGCAACGAGCTTGGTCTTGACACCATCAGCGCCGGGCAGATCTTGGCCACCACCATGGAGTGGTATGACCGGGGCATTCTAAACAAGCAAAACAGCGACGGCATTGAGATCACTTGGGGCAACGTGCCCGCTGCACTGGAGATTGTCCGCAAGATGGCCTACCGTGAAGGCATCGGGGACCTGTTGGCCGACGGCTCCAAGAAAGCTGCCGAAAAGCTTGGCGGCGGGGCCGAGGACTATGCCTTTCATGTGAAAGGGCTGGAGATGGCCGCCTGTGGCGTCCGTGCCAGCAAGGGCGAGGCTGTCGTCCACGCCGTCTCGCCCCGCGGAGCCGATCACCTGAGGCCATACGCATCTGTGGTGGACGCTTTCGGTTATACTGAAGAAGAGCTGGGCATTACCGAAAAACAGAACCCGCTGGAGGACGGCAACAAAGGCTGGGTGAAACCGCTGCAAGAGCTCTCTATGGCCACCAATCTGCTGGGTGCCTGCCTGTTTGCCTCTATCTGCCTAGCCGTTAAAGGCAGCACCTGGGCTTCGCTCTATACTGCAGTCACGGGCCGCGTCCTGACATTGGAGGAATTGCTTAAGGCAGCCGAGCGGACCATTAATATGGAGCGCGTCATCAATACCCGCTTTGGTTTCGACCGTAAAGACGATAAGCTGCCCAAGCGGCTGCTGCAGGAACCGGCCACCGACGGCGCGGGCAAAGGCCAAGTGGTGAATATGGACAAGGTATTGGACAGCTATTACGCGGCGATGGGCTGGGACATCGCTAGCGGCATACCAAAACCGGAAAAACTGAATGAGCTTAAGCTGGGTTGGATGGCTTAAGTTCCGCGCTCCATCTTCCGTGCGAAATGGGGAGGACTGCGGCGTACTTTAGGTACGCCGCAGTGACGAAGGATGAAGCGTAAGGCAGGTAGGACAGATCATCATTGGAATCCTTGCATCACGAAGTTCCGACAGGCAATTAGGTAGCGATAACCATATTCTATGACTGGCTCCTTTCGCTGATTTGTAACTTTGCACTTGATTGACGCAAACCCCCTATCCGGTTTACTCCGTGATCTTTGTAATTCCGACCACCGTCCTTTTACTGAAAGAATGTCACCTGGACGCACCGGATTGAATATCTTTGCCTCATGCATACCGACACCGCTGAGGATTGCAACATTACCCTGTGCTTCAACAACAACCCGGGTGCAGGCTGAAAGAGTATGCAGAGAAGATGCAACCAGTCCGCCAAAAAGAGATTCGCTTGCTGATTTCTCATCAATATGGAATGGTTGAGGATCAAATTTTTTACCAAAATCGATAATAGCCTCTTGCGTCATTACGACAGGCTGACAATGAAGATGTTCTCCATCCTTTAAATCATCGAAATATCTCTTTTCCATTATTGCCATCTTCCTGGAGGCAAAGCATAACGCCTTGTGTCAGCGGGCGCATGCTCCTCGCGCTCCGCTGAAAACAAATGTTCGGCCATTTTACCTATTGTTGAAACCCAATTTTATACCAAACCCAATAAGTGAAAGCCCAGCTAATCGAGTGGCAATTATACGCAACGGTCGCCACCGAGATAGTCGCTTGGCTGCTAAATTGCCAACGAGCACTAAACATGCTTGGTATATAAAACTTATGGCTGTAACGTGCACCATCAGCACCAATAGTGTGATTGGCGTTGAATCCTTGCTGAGAAACAATGGAAAGAAAGCCATAAAGAACATGATGACTTTTGGATTTGTCAGGCTTACTAAAAGTGCTTGCTGGAAATATTTCCAATCTCCGCTCTTTGAGACTATATCATTAGTTTCATTAGTCATTGGAGCGTACAAAAGCTTTAATCCTATCCAACATAAATAGACAACACCGATCCATTGAGCGCTTGCTAAAATATCGGGGTATGCACTCAGAATAGTTGCCAACCCGAGAACTGCAGCAAGCATGTAAATGAAATCGCCGGAGAGAGTCCCAAATACGGCCTTCATCCCGCTGTTGATACCCTTTCGCGAGGTTGCATTCAAGATAGCAATGGTTCCCGCCCCCGGAATAATTTGAAATACGACCACTGCCAAAATGAAACTGGTATAGTTCTGGATATTAAGCATTTGCCTCTCCTTGAAGCCGAACAATGATTAGATAGTTTCTCCATAGCACCCTGATTGTTTCGATTCCTCATAACACCCTGTACCTAAAAATATAATAAATTTCTTGTTTTCTGTATGTTACTTGGGTTTCGCTCACTTTAGAATGCCGAATTCTTTTTTCCATGCTTGAAGGAAAGGTCATAAATTTCTTCCGGCAATTGCAGAATGGATAGGATTTTCTGCTGTAGGGTTGTCAATCCTTCAACCATCACGGCCGAGATCTTTTTCCCCTTGTCTTGGATCAATAGATGGAGGTTATCGAATTGTGAAAGCAGCCGTTCCGCCGTGGGGCGGGTTGTCTTCATTTTCGGATTACCGGGAACAAGTCCTGAAATGGATTCACCCGATTTGGATAACTGCCTGCGGGAAACCAATTCCATCAGGGTCAATACATGAAGGACAATGGTCAACAACATCATCAGCCCCTTGATTCTTTCACCCAAAGGGTAGAGATTTCCACAGCGGTTTAAATAAACTTTTAGGTGTTTCGCCTCGATTTTGGAATTTGGCTTTTCTTTCAAACTGCCAATTCAATAATGATTTTCTGATCAGCCCATGTCAAGGAGAAACCCCCCAAAGCTTTATATCCTTGACTTGGGTTATTCAGAAATCATCTTTTTACTTCATTTAGAAGTTTATGGTTATTCACTAAGTACGCAAGATCCGGAAGAGCAATTGAGATCATCGCCGGCCTGGTAAAATTTCAGATACCATACTCTGGGGACGTCAGGTCAAGTAAATCTTGCGATGAAATTTTGTCAATCGAACTTCATCTTTTGACATTTATTTCTTCATTTGTTTACGGACGGTTTCGGCTTTGCGACAGAGAGCAATGTCCATTTTGGCGATCTTTTTCGAGTACCAAACATCGGACCTGTTTGGATGTTTTTTCTTCAGGTCACGATAAGCCTTGTGCCAATCCGCATATATGGATTGTGTCTTCAGTTTGCGGACTTCGCGCTTGGCGTTGCTCGATATGTAACGGTCGTCTGCCGTGGTCGCGGCATCCACCATTTGGCGGATCATGGCACTATCCAGGAAATACGCTCCATCTTGATATTCAATCAACTCGGCCAACGGCTCCGTCTGATCTCCAGCTACCAAGTTCAACACCCCATTGGCTTGCAGGCCAAGCATTTGCCTGCGCTTGTTTCCCCTGACGATGCCAATTTCCCACAGACCGTCGCTGGCCCTTTCCTTATCCCTGAGCCGTAACTCAAGGCAGTCCGCAATAAACCCATCCACGGATTTTGCACTACATTGCCACTGGGTTAACAACTCGGTGGAGACCGTTACCCGATTAATATCACTACGCTTGTCGCAAACGATGAACGATACCGGGGCACCTGCTGCATCGGGCAGGGTATGTACCGGCATCACACACTCGTGCTCGCATCCTGGGCATATCGCACTGGAGGTCGGGCGTGCTTTCGCTATCAGCCGCTGTGCTTTCATGGCCGCAACGGCTTCGCCCGGCCATTGGCGCAATTCTTCGTCGTTGACCAGAACCGCGGAGCCCTGGCTGGCACCCACCCTCCCCAAAAGCTCGATCAACGCGTCTATTGGCGTCATGCTTCTACGATCCTTGTCCTTCAACACTCTCCGCCGGTTCCTTGGGTTCGATGCCCGATGCTTCCAGCATGTCGCGCAGTTTCAGTCCGATCTCGTCGTATTTGAGCGAGCAGGAGTTGGGGTAGGTAATTCGGACCGTCACCCGTTTCGGCGGCTTATCCGTATCCCCCACAATTGATGCCACCAGTTCCACTTGGGTGACATGGAACATATTCAGCGGCAAGGATTTCCTGACTTGGTCGAGCAAATCATAGACAGCATCAGAATTTTGAGACGTGTCGGCTTCCAACGTAATGCGGTCGCCTTTCTTGACCCGTGAAGAAAGCCGCAGTTTCTTCACGGTCACTTCTTCAATGCCACTGCCAACGTCGTAGGTAAATTCAACGCTCTTTTGGAGTAGCGGGGCCAAATCGTAGATGCGCTCGTCCTTTGGATCGGGCGGTAGTTCTTTGAGCTTAAGAATCGCCGTTGGAACATGCCCTGGAGTGGCTCAATGGCTTTATAGGAGCCGCGAAAGTTCAGGTCTAGGGAACCCTCCTTTTCCGAATACACATAAATAACCTCGAAGGCCGGATTGTGCGGACGACGGCCAAATTCGCCATTCACCCATTCGATGCTTTACTGCGAATAGTCTTCGGGATAAGAGAAGAAATAATCCAGTTCGCCCCGCCGGAAAGGCTCCACCACGCAGTTGTTGCCCCTGCCCTCAGTGTGATGAAAATAGTTGCGGATCAGTTCGGCAAGCTGCTGAATGCTGGCCTCATCCACGGAGGCCGTTTTGTGCGACAAATTTTTACGCTTGCGCCAGTAAGGCAGCGTATCCGCATGGTAGAAGCGGGTCGCACCTCTCCAGAAGGCGTTGTGATCCAAATAGGTGATCATCGCCCGGTCAAAGTGGTTGGGCAAGGCCGACAACGTTTCAACAAAGGATGTGACTTCGTCCGGGGTTTCCCGCAATTGCCAATGCGCCTCGTCTATAATCGCCCGAAAGCCTTTTTCGCAGCTCATCTCGAAGATGTCCCGAAACTCTGTATCCATCGCATTGCGTTGGTCATTCGGCAAATCCAGCCATGCTGCAAACAAATCGTCCAGCTTGCCCTCCTTCATGGCGGCGAAGTCCATATCGGAAAATAGACCTCGCCCCCGGAAATACCGAGCTAGCAGGGCATTCGGCATCTGCCGGAAAAAGTCTTTGGAAGAATAGTGCCGGGCCAGTTTTTTCCCTCCCTCGGATGTGGTTTTATCAATTCATTTGGATTATGCTGGACATTACAGTATATTATTGCATTTTCGTAGTAAAGGTTTCATCAAGGAAAGACAATGGCCGCAGCCAGGACCTTCATATCGAACTTTCGTGGATAGCTTTTCAATAGAACCACAATGAAACTCGGGAAACTGCACAAGGTTGATCTCCACAATTATTGGGAACATAAAGCCTTGGACCGCGCCAAGTAGTTGGCAAAGCAAGAAAATATGACTCAGAAAGTGAAAAATTCGACACTCTCTATTCTGCTTACGCTCGTCAACTAACGCTGCTGGCAGAATACCGCGCCGCCCTGATCCACGAATTTGTCACCGGCCAACGACCGGTGCCCGACAATTATGCCCAAGCGGAGGCAAACGCCCATGCCCTTTGACCCGCAAACGCCTTACAACGACCTGCCCCTGCTGCCGCCGCCGGGGGAACTGGAAACCCGGGCCGTGCTCAAAAAAGCCATCGGCGCCAACAAGGCCCTGGCCGAGCTGAAGGGGGCCGGCGAGCTGATCCCGGATCAGTCCCTGCTGATTCAGGCCATTGGTTTGCAAGAGGCCAAGCTCTCCTCGGAGATTGAAAACATCGTCACCACCAACGACGAGCTGTACCGCGCCTTTGCCGACCAGGGCCGGCACACCAATCCGCACACCAAGGAAGTGCTTCGATACAAGGATGCCCTCTGGTACGGTTTCAAGTCGATCAGGCAGGAGAACCGCTCCTTGACGACACGCCTATTCGAGGAGCTGTTCCAGATCATCAAGGAGACTACCGCCGGGGTGCGGCGCACGCCGGGCACCAAACTGGCGAAACCATCGGGCGAGGTCATCTATACGCCCCCCGAGGGCGAGTCCGTCATCCGCGACAAGCTGGCCAACCTGGAGCGTTTTATCTACGACGACAGTGATATTGATCCCTTGATCAAGCTGGCGGTCATTCACTACCAGTTCGAGGCCATTCATCCCTTCACCGACGGCAACGGCCGAACGGGCCGGATCATCAACACCCTCTACCTGATCGAAGCGGGATTGCTGGACATTCCGGTCCTCTACCTGAGCCGCTATATCATCGACCGCAAGGCCGCTTACTATGCAGGCCTGAAACAAATTACCGAGAATCAGGCCTGGGAGCTGTGGATCCTTTACATGCTCGACGCCATCGCACAAACGGCGCGGGCGACCCGTGAACGCATCCTGGGCATCCGCGACCTGATGCGCGAGGGTCTTGAACAAGTGAAGCGGGAGTTGCCCAAGATCTATTCCAAGGACTTGCTGGAACTGCTTTTCCGGCAGCCGTACTGCAAAATCCGTTTCCTGGAAGAGGCGGGCATTGCCCAGCGCAAGACGGCTTCACAGTATCTGCGGGCGCTGGAGCGAATCGGCATGCTGGCGCCGGTCAAGGCGGGGCGCGAGGTCTATTACCTGAATACCGCCTTACTCAAACTTCTGGTTTCCTGACATGGGTATGCCGTGGACACATTGCAACGATATGGGTAAAAACCATTTAAATTTACCCATATCCTATTGATGTGGGTACGCCCCGGACACATACCCGAATAATGGCGTCCTGGAGCTAACTTCCGATGACGGATATCGAAGCAGCGAGGCTGAGAAGGAAAAGATCAAACTCATTATTCAAAAGCTGAAGCCCTCGGTTATTCGGAAGAGATCGAAAATCGGATACATCAAAGTTCCCCATACGGTGGGGATCGGTTGATTAACCCCCTTACCCCGCCGCCGACCTAATTTGTATGATCTTGCCACTGGCTTTGATCCCGTCCAAATAGTCGGCCCAGGCCTGCATCATGCGACGCCGTTCATCGGAAGCCTTCACCTGATCATGCCGACTTGCCTCCGAAAGAGACAACTTTCTGCTCATTCGCCATAGATTCGATACACGCTCCCCACCAGTCCATGAGCTGGCGGCGCTGCTCAAGATATTCCGCTCTGTTATAGGCACCCTTGATCTTGTTTTTCTCTTCGTGCGCCAGAGCCTTTTCAATAACTTCGCTCGCAAAGCCGGAACGTTCATGGGCCATCGATGAAAAAGAGGAGCGAAATCCGTGCGGGGTCGCAATGCCACGATAGCCCATATCCCGTAAAGCCTTGGACATGGCGTTGTCGGACATCGGCTTTGCCGCATCACGGACACTTGGAAACAGCAACCCCTCTTTGCCGAAAAGCACAGCCGCACGCTGGAGCTTCGAGAGATCCTCTCTTTTCAATCTTACGGAGAATCTTTAACACCTCTGGCGGGGTGATGGTATCAACCGGTTGATCACCGATGCAGGTAAAAACATTACTCTGTAATGAATCTTTTACAGCTTGTGCATGATCAACACTCCATGCCCCTTGCTGCTGTTCTATCCACTCAAGACCGATATATTGAAAGGACTTGGTTCGAACATCCTTCCTTTTTCTTTCCTGGTCGATATTTTCTTTTTTAATGTTGCGCCTGGCTTGAGCCGGCTTGATTCCCTGGTTAACAAGGCTTTTGGCCTTCTGATGGCGCTCCCGGGCTTCTTTCAGAGAAAGTGCTGGATATCGCCCAACGATGAACATGCCATTTTTGCCATCGAGCTTGAACCGATATAGCCAGCGCTTAGTGCCATTGGCGGTGATCTCAAAAAACAAGCCTTCACCATCGGCTAAACGACAAGGGCCCTTTGCGTTACGAATGTCGAGTGCTGTGAGCTTGGGCATAGCGACCACCATGGGGTGTATTTTTATACATCAGTTCGATGTCGTAAAAAAATATACCCCAGAAGCAATGGATTTTATCGTCTGGCAATGAATCGCTTTGGACAAAAAAGACAACTAAAAACCCGCAAACCATTGCTGGCTGCGGGTTAATAGGACTTCGTTGGACATCCTGAGATTACTTTCTGGTGCCGGAGGCCGGAATCGAACCGGCACGACCCGAGGGTCGGTGGATTTTGAGTCCACTGCGTCTACCTATTTCACCACTCCGGCACGGGCCACGTTATATAACTTAAATCCTTAAAGATTGTCAATTCATTTACGCCCACCGGACGGGGCTTGCACCCCTGATCGGAATGAGGGCCTCCTCGATCGCCTGGCGCGGGACCGCCCCTTCCCGAATCACCCGCACCGGCCAGTCGGTCACATCCACCACCGTCGAGCCGGCGCCGCCGGCCAGCGTGCCGGCATCCAGAACCAAATCCACCTGTCCGAGGATCTCCGGGGCCAGATCCGCCACCGCAGCCGCTGCCGGGTCACCGGAGCGGTTGGCGCTGGTCGCGGTGATGGGGCCGCCGAAACGCTTGACCAGGGCCCGGGCCACCGGATGGGCCGGCAGGCGCACACCGATCTTGCCCGTTCCGCCGGTCAGTTCCACCGGCACCGCATCAGCGGCTTGAAACACCAGGGTCACCCCACCCGGCCACAACCCGAGCAAGGACTGGGCATAGTCGGGAACCGCCCGCACCAGGGTTGGCATATCCTCGAGGCCGGACAGCAGCACCAGCAAGGGCTTGCGAGCCGACCGCCGCTTGATGGCAAAGACGCGGCGGACCGCCGCGACACAGCGCGCGTCGGCCGCCAGACCGTAGAGCCCGGTGGTAGGAAATACCACGACCCCCTCGTTTCCAAGGATTTCGGCCGCCCGGCCGATATCATCCGGGTGGAGCGCTGAGGAGTCGACCCTGAGGATCTCAGCGGTAATTTTTGAGACCTTCGGCCTTTTGGACAACCTCAGCGGCCATCTCCTTTTTGAATGCCTCCAATTCGACGGCCAGGGCATCGTCGGATGCGCCCATGATCTGAACGGCCAGAATGGCGGCGTTTTTGGCCCCCGGCTTCCCAATGGCGACCGTGGCAACCGGTATTCCGGGCGGCATCTGCACGGTTGAGAGCAGCGCGTCCAGACCCTGGAGGCACGAGGAGTCGATAGGAACACCGATGACCGGCAAGGTGGTGTGGGCCGCCAGAACACCGGCCAGGTGGGCGGCATGGCCGGCACCGGCAATGATGACCTTGAGCCCGCGCTCTCTGGCGGAGATGGCGTAGGCCGCGGCGCGATCCGGGCTGCGATGGGCCGATGCCACGGTCATCTCAATGGGGATGCCGAATTTCTTAAAGATCCCCAGCGCCCCTTCCATCACCTTCAGGTCTGAATCGCTGCCCATGACAATGCCCACCCGAGGCAGCGCCTGCATCCGCACCAGGGCCTTTTTCCCGATGTCGCTGCGGTAGTGAACATTGGGCCAACTGATCTTGGCCACAGCCTGGTAGGCCTTTTTAATGGCCAGCGCCACCGTGTCGCCCAGGGCCGTCACCCCCAGCACCCGCCCGCCATGGGAGAGGATCCGGGTATCCTCCAGGCGAGTGCCGGCATGAAAGACCACCACATCGCGCATGCGGTTGGCCGCATCGATGCCGGTGATCACATCTCCTTTTTTGTAGGCTTGGGGGTACCCGCCCGCGGCCATGACCACACAGACCGACGCCCGGGGGTCGATGTCCAGACGGCAGGCGTCCAGCCGTTCATCGATGACCGCCTGCATGACCGGGACAATGTCGTTTTGCATGCGCACCAGCAGCGGCTGGGCCTCGGGGTCACCGAAGCGCCCGTTGAATTCGAGCACCTTGATGCGATCGCGGTCGATCATCAGGCCGGCGTACAAAACCCCTTTGTAAGGGCAGCCCTCGGCCGCCATGCCCTTGACCATGGGAATCATCACCTCGTTCATGATGCGCTGATGCAGGTACTGATCGACCACCGGCGCAGGCGAATAGGCGCCCATGCCGCCGGTATTCAAGCCTTTGTCATCATCGAATACGGGCTTGTGGTCCTGGGATGAAGGCAGGGGCAGCACGGTCTTGCCATCGGTAAAGGCCAGAAAGGAAGCCTCTTCCCCCACCAGGCACTCCTCCACCACCACCTGGTCGCCGGCCTCTCCGAATTCACGGTCGACCATAATCTGTTTGAGGGCCTCCAAGGCCATTTTTTCGGATCGGCAGACGATGACCCCTTTTCCGGCGGCCAAGCCGTCGGCCTTGACCACCAGGGGCACCCCCATCTGCTTCACGTAGGCCTGCGCCGGGGCCAGGCGGGTGAAAGTTCGGCCTTTGGCCGTCGGGATGTTATATTTTTGCATGATCGCCTTGGCAAAGGACTTGCTGGATTCGATCCGGGCCGCGCTGCGCCTGGCACCGAAAATCCGCAGACCTTCCGCTTCGAACCGGTCGACAATGCCCTTGGAGAGCGGATCCTCCGGGCCGACGACGGTCAGATCGATGCGCTCGTCCCGGGCAAAGGCTAGCAGGGCGTCAATGTCGCCGCCATCGATGGGGACACAATCGGCCAGTCGGGCCATTCCCGCGTTTCCGGGGGCACAGAAAATTTTTTTCACCAGGGGGCTTTGGGCGATTTTCCAAACCAGCGCATGCTCCCTGCCACCGCCACCGACAACCAATACCTTCATAAGCCTGTTCCCTCTCGTGTTGGACCGGCAGCAATGCCGCGGCCACAGGTGGTGTTCGGTCACTATCCCCGTGTCGTTTGACGACGGGGAGCCTCCATGCCCAGATCGATCAGCCGGTCCAGCAAGCGGTTGAAAGGGATCCCGGCAGCCTGGGCGGATTGCGGGAAAAGGCTGGTGGCCGTCATGCCGGGAATGGTGTTGGTTTCTAAAACAAAGCATTCACCGTCTTTGAGAATCATGTCCGTTCGGCTGTAGCCGCGACAGTAGAGGGCCTGATGAGCGATTACGGCGCAGGCCTGGGCCTTGCGGGTCAGTTGCCCGTCCAGGCGCGCCGGGCAGATCTCCTGGGTGGCACCGGGCTGGTATTTGGCTGTGAAGTCGAAAAATTCGTGTCCGGCCCCGGGAATGATCTCGATCAGCGGCAGCGCTTCGACCGGGTCGTTGCCCAACACCCCGCAGGTAATCTCAACGCCGCTGACATAGGCTTCGACCAAGGCCGTGGCACCGAACTGCAGAGCCTTTTCAAGGGCAGCCGCCAGGGCGGGGTCGTTGCGGACAATGGTCATGCCCACGCTGGATCCGGTCTCCACCGGTTTGACGACCAGTGGCAATCCCAACTGGTTGACGATCTCTGTCGCATCCACCAATTCCCCGCGCCGCACCAGCGTGTAGGGCGGCACCACCAGACCGGCCTGGCTGTAAAGCTGCTTGGAAAGCAGTTTGTTCATTGCTACGGCGCTGCCCAGCACACCGGCGCCCTGGTAAGGAATGCCCAGCAGGTCCAGCAGTCCCTGCACCGTCCCATCCTCACCGTAGGGCCCATGCAGGATAATCAATGCACAGTCAATCCGGGCGGCATCGCTCACCAGGCGGGGGATATCCGTCTTGGGGTCGTAGGTCAGAATGTCATAGCGACTCTTGTCCAGGGCTTCGTAGACCTGCCTGCCACTGGAGAGGGACACCTCTCGTTCCGAGGAAATGCCGCCGGAAATCAGGGCGATGGTTCTCTTTTTCATGTCGCGGTGACCCCTTTCGCCGTCAACGATTTAACAGGCGTTGCTTGGCCAATTCGAATTCGTCACGCGTGATGAGCTCTTTTTCCAGCAGGCGCGCCAGTTCCGCCAGTTCCGACACTTCCCTGCTGCGGGATGTCTCCGGACCCTCCAGACGGGGGATGTCGATGACCCCATCGTGGCCGATGGCCGGTGAATGCTCCGGCCGGCCCAGTTTGACCGAGGCGAGGCCCCCCAGAAGGCTTACCTCAACCGACCTTCCGTTAAAAATGGGGTTACTGACCATTTCACGCAAGGATTTGCCTTCAGCCCGCATTCGTCTGAAGAAGTAAAATGCCGAAAAACCGATCAGTGCGAAACCAGCGAGGAGGATCCAGAGCATATAGTTGACCACGCCCCGAAAAAACAGCGCCAGGATCGCCAGGCCGGCAACGAGCAGCACATGCAGCGCCAGGACGAGGAAGGCAACCAGCACGCCTTTAAAAAGGCTTTCCTCCGCTTGTTTTTTACCATCCATGGCTGTTCCCGTTAACGCTTATCGCCCCCGAGGCGTTCAGCTACCGTCTGCAAATAGCGCTGGGGAAGATCGAACGCCGCGTTGGCGTCTCTCATGGTGTTGAGTCGCAGAATGAGGAGGTTGATTTTTTTTATAGCCCGATATTTTTCGACCACGTCGGTCATACCGGCTAAAAGATCCTCGGTGGCGCGTATCTCTTTACGCAAACTGACCTCCAGGGGCAGACAGTCGGCATTTTTCAGAATCTTGTGGGCCATGCGCAGGTCTTCGGGAATATGCCGGTCATCCTCCAGGTGAAGGGGCTCGCCACTGCCGGGGAGGTTTTCAAAAGCACCCTCTTCCTGGGCCTTTTTAATTCTGGCCTCGATTAATTTTTCAAATCCGCTGAACAATCGCTCTGCCTCACAAGTCGCTGGGCTGGACGCCAAAATGGAAAACCCGCCGGGATTGCCGATCTTACCGCATCTAAAGCGTCAGATGCCTTCGCGCATAGCCGGCCATAGCGCACCGTCATCTTCCTTAGTATCTGCGGCAAGCTCGACAATCGCTCAACTTAGTTTGTATAATATAGCGCAAACCGATTTCAAGGGCTAATGTGACCGGCCCTACATGGGGGCAGGGCAGGTCCTGGCAGTAGTAGGTCCTGTTTGATTGGGCGCGTCGTCGCTGCAACTCGGATGAGGCGCTTGAACAAAGGGGGTACCGGCATCGGATGTGAGCACTTGGATCGATTGCCAATACATGATACGAATCCAACGAATCGTGGATTGTCCCAAAAGAGACAGCCAATAACGCGGCGCCTGTCAAAACATATTTTTCCGCGCCAGCTGAGGAGGAAAGCGGTTATGGCAAGCCCCGAGATGATCCGGGCCAGCGGTGACGGAATCGAGCTTCAACTGGCAGTGTGGAAGGGAGCGGGACGGGCGATTTTTTGCGTACACGGGCTCACCGCCAGCTGCCGCAGTTGGGATATCATGGCCGCTTCGCTGGCGCCCCACTCGACCGTGGTCGCGCTGGATCTGCGCGGCAGGGGACTTTCGGAAAAACCGGCTGGAGGATATAATGTCGCCCAGCACTGCCGGGACATTGAAGCCGTCATCGCAAGCCTGGCTCTGGAGCGCCCGATTCTCATGGGCCACTCCCTGGGGGCGCTGATTGCGCTGGTTTTTGCCGCCCAGCGACCGGAACAGACGGCGGGCCTGATCCTGGTCGACGGTGGCGGCTGTTTGACGGATGCGCAGATAGAAAAGGTGCTCGTTGGGATCAAACCGGCTCTGGAGCGGCTCGGGGTCGTCTTTCCGTCATTCGAGGCTTACACGGCGCAGCTGAAGCAGGCTCCCTTTCTCCAGCCCTGGACAGAGACGATCGAAGGCTACTTTCGCTATGAAATCGAAGCGGTTGCCGACGGCGTTCGGTCATGCGTACAGCCAGACCACATCCGCGAAGAGATATGCAACCTCCACACAGTCAACCCAGCGGATTACTACCCTCGCATCCGTTGCCCGGTCCTGATCCTGCGCGCCACGGACGGGACCTTGGCACCAGATGACCGGTTGCTGCCTGACAGCGCCCTACAGCGCATGCTCCAGGAGATCCCCGAGGCTTACTGCGTCCCCGTCGAAGGAACCAATCACTACTCGATCCTGCTCCAGCCCAACCCTGCCCGAGACGGTGCAGTCCATGCTTTCCTGGCTGATCGGAAAAGGATTTAAGGATGATCCTGCGCAGACAAAACCACATCGCCTATCAGTGCGGTCGTTGGCCCCTTTCCCCCCAGCGCCCCACACTGGTGTTCCTTCACGGCTCCGGCCAGCAGGGCAGTTTCTGGCAAGCCCAGATCGACGGCCTCTCGGATACCGCCAACACCATCGCCCTGGATCTGCCCGGTCATGGCCGAAGCGGCGGCGCTGGATTTCAGACCGTGGCGGATTTTGCCCAATCGGTTATGGATTTCATCGATGTCATCACCCCTCCCGCCCCTATCCCCTGCGGATTGAGTCTGGGCGGCGCCATCACCCTGCACCTGCTGATCCATCACGCTGATCGGCTCAAAGCCGGCATCCTGGCCAACACCGGAGCCCGGCTCAAGGTGCTGCCGGCCATCATCACAACCATCGAACACGACTACGCAGCGCACTTGAAAAACCTCATCGAATGGGGTGTGGCTCCGGTCAATCAGCCCAACCAGACAGTACGCCAAAAAGTGCTGGCCAGTTCCACCGCCGGCCCACTGGTCACGGCCAATGATTTTCGGGCCTGCGACGGTTTTGACGCAATGGATCAGCTGTCACGCGTCAACCTGCCGGTACTTGTGCTCAGTGCCGTATCCGACCGCTTGACGCCTGTAAAATACGCCGCCTGGATGACCGCGAACATCGATGGCGCCCAGCATGTCAGCATCGATAATGCCGGCCACATGTCGCCCATTGAACGGCCCGAGGCATTCAATGCCGCCGTGGCGGGTTTTCTGGAATCCCTGGACCGGTAGGCCGACCCGGCGTTGACAACCGGCGCTGGACCGCAAGGATTGCTGTCAACGGACAATGAGAGAAAAGAGAAAACATGGACATCTACCCGTTTCTCGATACCCACGGCATCTGCTACCAGCGATACGACCATCCGCCGGTATTCACCTGCGAGGATGTAGACCGACTGGTTCCGGCGCTGCCCGGCCGCAAGACCAAAAACCTGTTTGTCACCGACAACAAGGGCAAGCGGCACTTCCTGGTCACCGTACCCGCTGAAAAGACGGTGGACCTGAAACGGCTCGGAGAGGTTTTATCGGCCAACAAGCTCCGCTTTGCGTCGGCAGAACGTCTGGCAGCCCGTTTGGGCCTCGAACCCGGCGCGGTAACCCTGCTCGGTGTGATGAACGATGCCACCGGACACGTTCGTGTGATTGTGGACAAAACCCTGTGGGAGGCCGATGCCCTCCAATGCCATCCGCTGGTCAACACCGCCACTCTGGTGATCTCGCTGGATAATGTGCGGCGGTTTCTGGACGCCACGGCCCACCTGGCAACGGTGATTGATGTGCCGGCCCGCGATTGAGAAGCAGACCGGTCGGCCTTGGATATCTTCTACCGTTCAAACACACAACCGGGGGGCAGCCCCCCCCGAACGCCGCGCCATTTCAGGGTGACAGCAAACCACCCTGGTCGGTGAGCGGCCACGGCCGCAAATCGTCTTCTGGACGATTGACGGCTGATTGTTCAAGACATTATACATTTCAGAAAAGGGTTTATAGCCCGCTTTTTATGGGAATCATGACTGCTGATATCGAAACCAACCGATATATTTACAAAACTCAAGGGGTCTGCCCCCCTGAGATCCATTTTAAAATCAGTCGGGGGCTTCTCTCCGACATTCGATTTGTGGGCGGCGGCTGCCCCGGCAATGCCTATCTGGTCAGCCAGCTTCTCAACGGTCGGGAGGCAAGCGACGTTCTGCAGCTCCTAAGCGGAATCGCCTGCCGCAATGGCACGTCCTGCCCGGATCAGCTGGCTTGCGCCATCGATGCGGTCAAAACGGGCCTCCTCTCCTCAGCCGCCTCATTTCGAGTGGTTGACGATCCCTTGCCCAAACTTAGAATAGGCCTCATCGGTGAATTGGATGGCGATGCTGCCGTTTTAAACCATGTGGCGGCCGCCATGTCCAACACCGGTGTCGAAGGGGTTATCTGCCTGGGAAACCTGACCGGTGCCTCAACCCTGAACCGGGACACCTTGAAAGCGCTGCGCAAATTGAACATTCACGCCATCCAGGGACCCAATGACTGGAACTATGCCAATGTCAAGGAACAACCGGGTTTCCCGCCCCTTGATCTGCAGGAACGGGACTGGCTGGTTCGATTGCCCCACGTGCGGACCTTTCGTGTGGGCGTGAAACCGTGCATGGCGTTTTACGGTGATTTCATCCAAACGTTGCCGGGATATTCCGACTATGACCCCTATGCCCTTGAAATGAATATGGTCTGCGGACTGACCCATTTTATGCAGGATGAAACGGTTCTGCCGGCTCTGGAAGCCATGACACCCCAATTTCTCGCAGACGTCATTCTTTTCAGCCAGCCCCGAAAATGGGGACACTGGCATGTTGGCGGCAAGGATTTCATCGGTATCGGCCCGGCGGCTGAAGGGGACTCGGTCTCCTGGGGCCTCTTGGAATCTCTGGACGGCAAGATACAATTCAACCGTATGCACACAGGGAAATGACATGGCTCAACCGGTTGTGGTGGATGTGCTGCTGACCGATTTCAATCAGTGAGTGGCCTGCGTCTACATGGCGGAATCGGTAAAGGTTTTACCGGAAGCGATCCAGCGTATCATCCAGGTCAGCAATTGGGATATGCGCACCCGCGAAGGCGTGCAGCGTTTCAGAGAGCTCAAGGCCAGGTCGCTGCCGAGCGTGGCCCTGGACGGCGAGTTGGTCTATGAGGCCTTGATTCCAATGCAGGAGGAGCTGATTGCGGAGATCCAAAGGCGCTATCAACAAAAAAATCGGGGCGGTCCAAATGTATCTTGAAGATGTTACCATCGAGGGGTTCAAGTCATTCTCAGAAAAAACAGTCATGGGTTTTCAACCCGGCATCAGCGTGATCATCGGCAACAACGGGGTCGGCAAGTCAAACATATTGGACGCCATTGTCTGGGCATTGGGCGAAAGCGACCTGGACCGTATCCGGTGTTACACCCCGGCTGAATTGTTTTTTGCCGGAAGCAGGGAACGACCGCCGGCAGACCGCGTCGCGGTGGAACTGACCTTCAAGGATGGCAAAGCGGACAAGGCCCCGGCGATTAAACTCCGTCGCGAGGCAGACAAAAACGGAACCCATCGATTTTTTATTGCAGACCGGCCGTATGCCCCGCCCGATTACAGCCGCCAGCTGGCCGCATACCGCCTCGATCAGGCATTGAAAACCATCATTCGACAGGAGCAGATCAACGACATCCTGCTGTGCAACCCCGCCATACGGCTCAAAACGATCTGCACCTGGTTGGAGCTCGGGTCTACGGGCGGCTTTTCCGGTTCGTTGCAAGAGAGCGTCGCCGACTCGCTGTGCCGCTACATGGCGTATCTGATGCCGGAGGCCGAGGTCAGGCTGGAGCTTCTGGCTCAAAATGGAACAGCGGGCGTCGATGTCGTGGTCACATTGCCAGGCAACCGGGTGCGCCGGGCCCATCAGCTTTCAGGTGGTGAAAAGGCCGTAACGAGCCTGGCGTTGAAGCTGGCCATATTCGATCAATTGCAAAACCCCTTTTACCTGCTGGATGAGGTCGAACCGTCTCTGGACTACACCCATCACAAATCCATGCAGGCATTTCTCAAGGATGTGGCCACCCAGACCCAGCTGATCATGATTACCCATCTGCGCAGCACCATCGAGCTGGCCGATACGCTGCACGGGGTAAGAACGAGGTGGGACGGGTCATCCTTCATGAAATTCTACTTCGACATGGACGAGCGCCTGTTGCGTCTGTACAAGTGCTGCTAAAGCGTGCAGCGCTTCAAACGATCGAGCAGCTCCGCGGGGGTGACGTCCCACCCGATGAACGCCAGCCGCGTCCCCGGTTCGCCGTCCCATTCGGACCACTCGCCCTTGCCGCCGACATAATTGACAAACTCGGTGCGGTCGGCGAACCGCACCGATCCTTTCAAACGAAACACTTCCCACGGAAGCGTTTCGACAAAGTGCCGGAAACGGCCTTTTTCCATCAATTGGTCGCTTTCAAAAGAGACTGTCACGAAGCTGCTGGCAGCCACCGCAGCGGGGAGGCCCTGGTGCGCACCGCTTTCGGCTGCGCCCGCCACGCCTCGGCCCGCTGCTGAGAAGTGCCGGGAAAGTTGCATCGGTTGAAGGGTCACCGCCTTCGGGGTGGTTGCCGTCCAGAGGACGCCCGGGTCGATGGCGCACCGAACCGTGGGCACAACCTGGCAGTCCGGAATAATGTCGTGAATCTCCTTGAGATACAGCGGTATTTTCGCAGGGTCCACCTGGTCGACCTTGTTGAGCAAAATCAAGTGGGCCATTTCAAGCTGATTGTAGAACAACCGTCCGAAATTTTCACGGGCTTCCCAGAAATCGGCATCCAGCACGGTCACCACTTTTTCCAGGGTCAGGTGCCTAGCGATTGGGGCGTCTCTTAACACCGTCACGATGGCGCTGGGATCGGCAACACCGGAAGCCTCGATGAATATTCGACGGGGTTGGTAGGTTTCCCAAATGCGCGTCAGGGATTGCGCCAGGTCGATGCTCAAGGTGCAGCAGATACAGCCGCTGGTGAGTTCGACCACATCCGAACCGGCCTTCTTCAACAAATCGCCGTCTATCCCCACATCGCCGAATTCATTGACCAGAACCACCGTGTCGGACAAATCCGATTGCCAGGCGAGAATCCGCTTCAGCAGGGTGGTTTTTCCGGCACCGAGAAAACCAGACAGCAGAAACACGGCACTCTTGGGGTCTGATCGTATAGAAAATGGTTGCTGCATTGACACCCAATCAGTTTATTCAACTCTTTTTAATTAGTGCCCATCCATAAACAGTTATTTCGCCCGATATCTTCGTTATCCTCAAAATTTTATCCTCGGAATATCAACTATATGCCTGTGGTAAAATTTTTCGCATGCCTTGATCTCGACCAAAATTCCTCGTTTCTGGATGGGCACTATTAATGATTTCAAGCAAACGGTTTTCGGGTCGCCGCCCGCCTTCCAAGCGCCCCATCCAATCCCCGCGCACCCAGACCCCTGCGGCAGGCGACGGTGGTGGTCATCACCTAGACCAAAACCAAACTGTACCAGGCTGGAATAAACTTACCCGCCGGATCGAAAGAGACCTTGAAACCCAGTGGTTCGAGGGTCTTGCCGATATCGACGCCGTAAGCATCCATGGATGGGCGCGCCAGATGCGGATAGCGGCACGGTTCGGGGTAGGTGCATGGCTCGCACTGGACGCACAGGACCATGGCAAAGGCAAACAGGCTCCCGCAAACCAGCATGGCCTCTTTTTCGATGGCCAGGGTGACCTCCTGGCCGATCTGGGGGTCGGTCGACTGGATGATGACCGCTTTTTCGTATTTCGTGAAGGCAGCCATAAACTGCTCGGGCGAGAGAGCCAGGTTGGGGGGACAGGTCCAATAGCGCCCCCAGCGGTTGCAGCCGAAGCGGCATTTGAGGTAGGAACGGTCGTCAAACACGATTTGGGCGGCGTCGATGATCCTGGCGTCGGTGGCGCCCAGCGCAACGGCCCGCGCCGCAAGCGATTCAACTCTGTCTTCCATTGCTATGACCCTTCTTAACCGTCAGCGCCGGTAAGCGGCGCAGAATCTTTGCCATCGGAGCCTTCTAAAGCCCGTTTGACCGCTTGGTGGAGCCGATCATAATCCGGGATGTGGTCAAAGGCGATGGCTTCGTTGATGACGATTGCCGGCACCGAGGGCCGGCGGCCGACGATGCGGGTTAGTTGATCGAACCGCAGCAAGCCCTCCCGCGACCCCACGTCCACCACCGTCCACCTGAGCGTTCCGGGGGTGAATTCAGGCGCGATCTCCTCCAACACCCCGATGGCCAGATCGCACAGGATACAGCCCTTCTGCTTGGCAACGATTTCCACGAACGCTTGGCGCATTAGTGTCGCCCCCTTTTCTGGATTCTAACTCAGCGTTGCCGCCCGTGTCCCGATCCTATCCTACCATCCCGGTCTACGCCGCGACAGGCCATTTTGGCCGCGGCCTGCACCCGTTGCCAGGTTTCGCGCAACAACGCAAGGTTCCCGGTGGTGATCTCTAACCGCAGATCAAAGGCATCAGCCACAGCGCGTGCCTTTTGAAGCAGGCTGGCGCGATCACCCAGGCCCATATCAATAAAAAGCGCGCGGGTGTAGTTCGCGAGCATGCGACGGGCTACCTGCAGCGGGTCGATTCCTTTGGCGGCGAAGCGGGCCATCTGCAACTCATGGAAGATGAAATCGATTCCCATATCGGCCCACCCGGGCGTCATGAACCAGGTGCCGGCCTCTCGCTGGAGTTCTTGGGCATAGCGGTCCTGACCGAGAAGAACGCCGATGCAATCCTCGGCCGGCGGGAAAAAGAGCGGAACACCCAGATCCGCCGGCAAACGATCCATGGCCTGGCAGCGGCCGTAACCGAGCAGCACCGCATCCACCCGGGCGCTAACCGCCCGCACCCGCTCTGCAACGACATCGCGTAAAACCTCCGGGCGGGTGTGCAGGCCCCACTCCAGGACCTCCACGTGCACCGCCGCGGACACTTCAGGCGTGCCGCCAAGCAGGGCCCGCACCTCGCGTTCGAGCACCTTGCAACAGATGACGGCGATGGGCACGGGCTACACCAGAACCAGGCTGTACCAGGCCGGGAGGAGTTTTCCCTGCGGGTCGAAAGCAACCTTAAAGCCGAGCGGCGCAATCGTTTTGCCCACATCAATCCCATAGGCGGTAATGGATGGACGCGCCAGGTGCGGGTAGCGGCACGGTTCGGGGTAGGCACACGGCTCGCACCGGACACACTGGACCATGGCAAAGGCGAACAGGCGGTTGCAAATCAGCATGGCCTCTTTTTCAATGGCCAGGGTGACCTCCTGGCCGATCTGGGGATCGGTCGACTGGATGATGACCGCTTTTTCGTATTTTCCGAAAGCGGCCATGAACTGCTCGGGCGATAGGGCCAGGTTGGGGGGGCAGGCCCAATAGCGGCCCCAGCGGTTGCAGCCGAAGCGGCATTTGAGAAAGCTGCGCGGGTCGAAGACCACATCCTGGGCCGCGATGATTTTCGCTTCGGAAGCGCCCTCCTCAAGCGCCTTTGCCACGAGCAGGTCCAGATTTTTTGCGGTCATGTTGTCTCCTTCACTCAAAATCAAAGGCCGCCCGAGAATGCGATCCCCTGATCAGGCCGTCAATCGCTTGTAGATG
The DNA here is from genome assembly GCA_046484885.1 of Desulfosarcina sp. Classification (GTDB taxonomy): domain Bacteria; phylum Desulfobacterota; class Desulfobacteria; order Desulfobacterales; family Desulfosarcinaceae; genus Desulfosarcina. Next base: position 48,587 of record JAWOIA010000245.1, read on the forward strand.
GCAGGCAACAGGCGAGGCAGCAGTTCGACCTTCTGCACGATGATGCTCTGGGTTTCGGGCGCGATCCGCTTCAGGTAGTCCGAGCTCTTCTGGTCGGTGGTGATGATGAACGGATGGATGCGCTTCTGCCGGATTTCACGCATGGCCTTGCGGGTGTCGGCGATGGCGTAATCCAGGTTTCCGTACTCCAGGTCATAGGGCCGGCCGTCGGTCAAGATCACCATGAGCTTGACCGACGCCTGGGTGGCATTGAGCTTGTAAAGCCCGTGGCGCAGCACCGCGCCCATGCGTGTCAGCCCCAGCGGCTCCAGGTTGCCGAGCCGGTATTGGATTTCTTTACCGTAGGGCTCGGCGAAGTCCTTGACCGTAAACAGGTCCACCCGGTGGCGCCCTTCGGAGCTGAACCCGTAAATCGCATAAGGGTCGTCTAAAGAGTCGAGAGCTTCGGCCATCAGCGCCATGGCTTCCTTCTGAATGTCGATCACCCGCCGGCCGTCGACCTTTTCCTCGGTGGAACCGCTGAGGTCCAGCAGAAACAGCACCGCCACGTCCCTAACACGCTTGTCGCGGCGAATGTAGACGTTTTCGGACAATGACGCCCCGGATCGCATGTCCACCACGGCTTCCACCAGGGCTTCGATGTCCAGGCCGTCACCGGTCGGCTGGGCCCGGTATTTTTTGAACCGTTCCGGCTTGAGGCGGGCGAACTGCCGACGGATCAAACCGATGATGCCGTGCAGGCGGGAGCGGATCTCGGCCACGAAGGCATTGGGATCGGCGGTGGCGATGCGGTGGCGCACCAGGCACCAGTCCATCTTGTAATCGGACAGGTTCCGGTCCCACTCCTTGTAAAAAAATGTTTTTACGTTCTCCTGAAGCTCCTCCGCATCGGGGGAGTCGAACACCATGTTGTCCAGCATCTCGCGAAACATCTCCCAGAGGGCATCCGGGTCCCGCTGACCGTCGGCCATCATCGAAGCCAGCAGCACCTCCACCAGCTCCGGCGGAACATCCCCATAGTCCTCGACCTTTTGCTGAATCATATGGATGGTCGCATCCGTCTCGCCGCGAAGCTGGGGCAGGATGTCTCCCCACCAGGAAAGCTCGCCCTGAAGCCCGCGGGTCAATTCCTCGGGATAGGCCGGCGGCAGGCCGCCGGCAATTCGGTCCATGTCCCCGCGCAGATTCGGCAGTCGATCCAGCATCCGGCGGTCGGCGTCCAGGTGGAGACTGATGGGGTCGAAAAGGATTTTACCCGCTTTTTCCAGGAACTGCTCGTGATCCAGGAACATGGCCTGATGCAGAGTCATCAGCTTCATCAAAGTGAAATCGGTAACCATGTCCGGCAGGAAGATCGTCCGGCCGTCCGTGACCGCGCCGCCCGAAAACCCCTTTTGTCCGACCAGGGCGGTATTGGAGCGGATTTTCACCGGGTGACCGAGAACGGCCTCGCAGATCAGCGACAGGGTATTGCCGCGATTCTTGAGGGACACACCCGAAATCAAACCGTCTCTTTTCTCCAGGGCTTTCAGCGAAGTGCCGCTGAAGAAATTGCCCAGTTCCTCCTCGGTGCGACAGTCTTCGAGACCGTCGGTGACCCACTGGGCGGTCTCGTCATCGTTGAGCAGCAGGCAGGCGCGGTTGCCGTGCAGGATGAAGGTCTCCGCCGCGTTTGGAGACCGCTCGCAAATCCGGTCGGCCTGTTCGAGAAAAAACGGCCAGCGGGTCAACGGAATCGAGCAGCCATTGGCGGCCGATTCCTCCAGATAGCCCCTCACCGCTTTCCAGACCTTGTTTTCGGAGTTCAGTGCCGCGAGGGCCTGCTGGCCCCACATCCAGATGTCTTCGACTTCCAGGGTTGCCAGGGCCCGGGGAGTCTGTTCCAAAAACGCCAGGGCCACATCAATGTCCTTTTGCGCCAGCCTTTCGGCCAGAAGGGTCCAGCGGTGAATGATTTTTTCATCGGGGGGAAGGGACGGCAGCGTATCGAAGTAAGGGGTCACCAAGGCCCAGTTAAGGCGGCTGAGCCGCAGCACCCCTTTTTGTTTGCAAGCCTCCAGGGGCTTGCCCTGGATGACCTCCAGATGCAGGAGCGTCCGGATGAAAAAATCCTTTGCCTTACGCGAACGCAGGTGGGCCATGGAGGCGCAGATGTCTCCGTACACGGCCCGGACCGGCGGGTGCAGGCGGTCCAGCAGGTCCGGATTGTCTGCGAGGAATTCTTCCAGGGCTCCCATCAGAAGATACCGGCCACGATTTCGGCGATGGCTTCCTGCATTTCCGCGTCGTCGGACATGGCCCGGGTGACGGCCACGTCGCACGCCACCGCCGGTTTGGCCCCGCTTTGCATCAGCTTGGCCGCATAGACCAGGAGCCGAGTGCTGACACCTTCTTCCAGGCCGTGCTGGCGAAGGTTGCGGACCATCTCACCCAGGCGCACCAAACGCTCGGCAAGGGAGGTGTCGACCCCGCTTTCCTGAACAAGGATCATCTGTTCTTTTTCCGCCGACGGGTAGGTGAAATCCAGGGCCACAAAGCGCTGGCGGGTGGAGTGTTTGAGGTCTTTCATGACGCTCTGATAGCCGGGGTTGTAGGAGATCACCAGGTGGAAATCCTGGTGGGCCTCCAGAAGGATTCCCCGTTTCTCCTGGGGCAGAACCCGCCGGTCGTCGGTGAGGGGGTGAATCACGACAGTCGTGTCCTTGCGCGCTTCCACAACTTCATCCAGGTAGCAGATGGCCCCGTGCTTGACAGCCAAACTCAGGGGGCCGTCCTGCCAGACGGTTTCGCCGCCCGTCAGGAGATAGCGGCCCACCAGGTCGGATGCCGTCAGATCCTCGTGGCAGGCGATCGTCACCAGGGGCCGGCCGATCCGCCAGGCCATGTGCTCAAGGAAGCGGGTCTTGCCACACCCCGTGGGGCCTTTGAGCATCACGGGCAGTTTCAGGCGATAGGCATATTGGAACACCTCGATTTCATCACCGGTCGGCAGGTAATAGGGTTCGCTGGCAATTTGGTATTTTTCGATGGCGACCCCATTGGCCGGTACGCCGCCACCGATGCTTTTTGCAGTGTGTCGCATGTTCGACTCCAAGCCGGGCTTGCATTCGCTTCAAATGGCCCGCGGAACGAAAGGCATTCTTTCGGCCCGCGGGGTGGTGCTGTCCGCCGGAGCTCGGAAATCAATATTTGCCGTACAGCTCCGCCGCCTCCACCATGGCGATGGCGTTCATGAGGCTTCCGTTGGGCGGAAACTCGCAACCCGTGGCCAGCACAAAGCCGCCATCCTTGCCCAATTCGGCGATTTGACGCTTGCACTCCTCCTTCATCTCATCCGGGGTGCTTAGAAAAGCGTATTGGGCCGGGCTGACATAGCCGCAGAGACAGGTCTTTTTGCCCCATTTCACCTTGGCCTCCGCCATATCCTTGCAATCGTCGGGCGTGTAGGCGAAGGAGATGGCCACCGGCTGCATCAATTCGATCTGGACATCGAAATAGATCCCGTTGCCGCAGTTGTGGACCATCACCATGGCGCCGCATTCGCGCACCGTATCCGCTATACGTTTGGCATGCGGCCCTTCGATCTCCTGCCACATGGGCTTGCTCATGATGGTCTGGGAGGCAAAGAGGGTATCCAACACAATGGCGTGCACCCCGGTTTTGCACATGGCCTTGATGTAGTCGACCAACACATCGGCGATCAGGCCTTCGGCGTGCATGACCGCCTCTTTGTTCTTGTAACAGTCCCGGAAGAGATTTTCAGCCCCACGCATCATGGACAGAATGCCCAAGGGCGCATACACAAAGCCCATGATCGGCACTGTGGCGGCCTTTTCGTTGCAAACGATGTCCATGTATTTCAGAACCTCTTTCATGCGCGGAGACTTGGTTGGGTCGATCTTTTCGATCTTGAAATAGTCGTCCGGGGTTTTGATGGCGGGGTTGTTATAGTCGGGGTGGGCGGTGTCCTCCACCGGATAGACCATGCTCTGTCCCAGGTCGGCGGCCTCGACCGAAAGGTCCACCAGTCCCAAAATGCCGTCAAAGCCAATCAGGTCCTGGGCTTGGATCATGGACTTGGCCATAATCTCGCCATCCTGGGACCACTCCTCGTAAGTTACCCCGTAAACCCGTCGGGAAGCACCGCACACGAGGGGGCAGGCGGGAACCCGATCGGGGATGCCGCCCTGCAACACGGTTGCCACTCTCTCCAATGGTGTCATGACCGATCTCCTTTCTTTAACTTATTTATGAGGGTGTTACTGCATCACCTGTCTACAACCGGCGGAAAACCGAAAGCCACAGCCGACGATCCGACCATCACCCGCCGTCTTTTACAGCCTGCATCAAATCGTCCCACCCGGCTCCGCTGCGGCAACTCAACAGCAACGGCTTGGCCGGGGTATCTTCAAGGGCATTGAAAATGGATCTTTGCTCCTCAGCGCTCAACAGATCGGCACGGCCCAAAGCGACCAGATCGGCACCGCGAATCTGCCCGAGCAGCAGCGCCTGCCGCTCCCGCCAGTGGAACGCAAACTGCGGGCCGTCGATCAGGGTGATGAGCGGCCCGATCTGGTATCGGATGTCCCGCAGGCCCTGGGCGGTGACATTGCGCAGTTCCTGGGTTACCACCATTTCCGAAGGTTCGATGAAAAGGTAGTCCGGGTCGATCTGGCGTTTGATCGCTTTTTTCAGACTCACCAGACTGGCGGCCAGCGAGCAGCCCACTCACCCGCCACGGATCGCCCTGACCGTTAAACCATGTTCTTTTACAAAATCGTTGTCATAGGGAACCTGGCCGTCTTCGTTGACAATAACCGCCGAACGCAGCCCTTCGCGCCCCAAACGCGCCACCAGCCCGCGCACTACCGAGGTCTTGCCGCTGCCTCGCGTGCCGGAGACGCAAACCAGCTTCATCCGTCCTCCAACGGCCTGTCGCCCGGCACCTCCGCCTTGAGCTGCTGCGCCAGCTCCTCTATGAAGTCTTCCGTGGTGGTCACAAAATCAAACTTGTCGAAATAGGTGTGTTCTTTCTCCTTGACTACCAGCAGGCCCCTCATCTCCGCGGTTTCATGCATGCCCTCCAGCGTGGCGGCCTTGACGGCGTCTTCCGGAATACCCTGCACGATGCTGTTGATGGCCATAAAAAGCTCCTTGACCGGGTGCATCAGCCGGCCCGAGGAATAGGCACCGTGGGAGGCGCCAATGGTATCGGCCTTAAGGCTCCCCGCCCCGGTTCGAATATGGCTTTTAATGTGCCCGATACAGCGGGCCCCCAGTTCCATGCATTTTTCAGCGATGGAAAGCATCATCTCCTCGGCCATCTGTTTGAGGAAGGCCTCGTTCATGGCTTCGTTGCGGCTGAGCTTCACCGCCACCCCGTAGCCGCTGACGCCGTGCTCAGTGTAACAACCCAGTTTATGATCGTTATCTGCGCCCATGGTCCTGCTCCTCCCATGCCAGTATGTGTTCGATCAACTCACTCACCCCCTGGCCGGTGAAAGAGGACAGCGACAGGACAATGGCCGCTGCATTGATTTCCCGGACCTTTGCGGTCGCTTCGCGCTCTGCAGCCGCGTCCACCGCATCGACTTTGCTGACCGCGATGATGTCGGCGTCCTTCACCTGAGTGGTGACCAGCTGCCCCAGCATATGCATATCCAGAAGTTCCGCCGGACGAGTCGCATCAAACAGCACGATGGCCGGACCGAGGCTGATCTTGGCATCCCTTCCCCCCATCCTGGAGGCCAGCTTGACCTGATGCGGCACCGCCACACCGGTGGGCTCGACCAGCACATGGTCGGGCCTGAAATCCTTGTATAGACGATATATGGTTTTGGCGAAGGTGGCCGCCACCTCGCAGCAGATGCACCCGCCGCCGATATCCTTGACCTGCATGCCGCTTTCTTCAATTATTTTTCCATCGACCGGAATCTCGCCGATTTCATTGACCACCAGGGCCACCTTGCGCTGGCCGTCATTGGCCAGACGGCGTGACAACTGCAGCATGAGCGTAGTTTTGCCGCACCCCAAAAAACCGGCCACCTGAGTGATTTTCATACCCCCTCCTCGACAACTCCGGCTCTTGAACCCCAAGCACCCATGCCCCGGGTTCAGGCAGGTTAAATTGAACGGATTGATTATGACGCTGGAACCGGACCGTGTAAAGGAATCATTTCGGGTGTTTTTAAGGTAAAAATATATACCTGAAATATCTTTTTTCAGGTAGGGCAAGCCACCCGGCCCGGTCCACATCGACAAAAATTATTTGGGGAAGAAGGCCTTGCTGGAAAGGACCGCAAACAGGTTGACCTTCCGGCCTCGAATCTTAAGCTTTTTCCTGATGTTGCGGCGATGGGCCTGTACAGTCTCGAAGGCAAGGTGGAGTTCAACGGCAATCTCCTTGGTCGAGTAGCCGTTTTTGATCCATTTGCATATTTTAAGTTCCGTGGCGGTCAAGGATAAAAAACGACCATCCAGGGCCTGGCTGAAACCCTGGGTCAGTTCCAGAAGCTGCTCCCGCAGGATATCCAGATACATGTTGCGGATCTCAAGCGAAGGTTCCTTTTTCAACCGCTCGATGGCGGGCAAAAAAAGGGTCTCGATGCGATGGGCGATCATGCCCTCCATGCCGCTTTTTTCCTTCTCGAAGGCTTTCATGAGGTTGCGCATGGTGATGTACATTTCGCGGCGGTGGGACTTTTCCTCGTGCAACAGCCTCTTTAGCGTCTGGTTCTCTGTCAGGTCACGGATGACCAAACAGATCAGCAAGCAACCATCCACCGCTGCCCGTTTGATGGTAAGGTCCACTGGAAACCGGTCATCGGACGCGCGTATACCCGTCACTTCTCCTGCCCAGCTTTCGTTGTCTTTGAGGCTGAACAGGGCACGCTCAAGCATGGGTTGCGCGTTGTCGGCAAAAAGCGACCGCAGATCCCGACCGACCATCTCCTTTTGGGAGAGGCCGTAAAGGTCGCAGGCACGCTCATTGGCAGCGGCGACGAGAAAATCCTGAAAAGCAAAAAGAGCCCCATCACCCGACTCGATAATCAGGGCCCGAAAAAAGTGTTCAAAGGATTCGAAGGAGACCTTTTGGGAGCTAACGCCGGGGGCGCCGCTTCCCTGTGCGATAGTTAAAGGGTGGTTCCCCACTCGCCTACTCCACAACCTCGGTTGAAGGGGCGACACCGTCGGCCGCCGCATGTCCGTGCGCTTCCGCCTGAAGCATTGCCAGCGCCTCATCGACAGTGACGGGAATGGAATGATGGCCCTTTGCGCCCCCAAACCAACGCTGAAAAAGTTTGGTCAATATGGGCGGTTCAAGCCGTGACGCCTCCAGCAGTTCCGTGTCGATCAGAATGTCACGGGCAGGACCGTCGGCGACAATGCGGCCTTTGTCCAGGATGACGATGCGCTGCGCCAACCGGGCCGCCAAATTGACGTCGTGGGTCACAATGATGAACGTGTAGCCGTGGTGGTGGTTCAGGTGCTCGATGAGCGACGTCAAATGGCTGGTACCGGCGGGATCGAGGCCGGCGGCGGGCTCATCCAGCAGAATCAGCGGCGGCTGCATGGCGATAATCCCCGCCAGTCCGACCCGGCGCATTTCCCCGTAGCTGAGATGGTGGATGGGGCGCTGTGCAAGTTCGGCCACCTCCATCAACGCCATCGCCTTGTCCACCAGCCGTTGGGTTTCAGCAGGGCTGAGGCCACGGTTGACCGCTCCAAACGCCACATCTTCCCGAACATGGGTGCAAAACAGCTGATCATTGGGGTCCTGGGCCAACAGCCCCACCCGGCGGAAAGCCTCCTTGCGGGTTTTGCGGTCCAGTTTGTCACCGCTCAAATGAATCTCACCACTGTCCGGCATCAGCAATCCGGCCACAAGATTCAACAGTGTGGTTTTGCCGGCACCGTTGGGCCCACAGAGAAACAGCATCTCACCTTTGGCGACCTCCAGGGAAACATCTTCCAGGGCCCGGATTCCGCCGCGCGCAAAGGAAACACCCGTGCATGAAAGGACCGGAACAGATTCAGGGACTCGTTCGGGGCTGATTTCGCACAGGTTGGGGCAGACCTCGAAATCGGGACTAATCTGCGTTTGGGAATCGGAGTGACCCTCATCGCCCCTGCCCGTCATGGCCGCCTGTATCGCCTTGGATCGGTCATAGGCACGCAATATGATCCGGGCCAGGATCATGCCCAGGATTTTGAACGACCGCCAATAGCCGTCAAAACCTCCCCGGGAAAGGGCCGCCATGCGCATGCGGTTGAATTCCTCGGCTACTAAAAAGATATAGCGGTAGGCCAGGGCCAGCGTGTCCAGCAGAATACCCGGAACCCGATACCAGCGCAAAGCCGCAAGTACCCGGGGAAAAGGCGTTGTCAGAAACACCAGCGCCATCCACGACATGTCACAAGCAACCCTGGACGCCGCCGAAGCGCCCTGTAAAAGGCCTTCGCGATAGACGGTGAAAGGCCCGGGATCCCAAACCGGAGTCCGACCGAAACCGACGGAAAACCCGGCAAAGACCGCCATGGTCGCCCAGGCGGGCGCCAGGAAAAACAGCGCGAACCAACGCCATCTGACCCGGGACCAGATGGCCAGGGCAAGGCTGATCAGGAAAAGTGCGAGAGACAACCACAACTGAGCCACGACCACGTTCAGGCCCACGGCCGAAAAAAGCAACGGCAATTTGACCCGTGCATCCCAAGACCGGAGTCCGCGGCTGCCGGCGCCGCCGGCTTCGACCTCTTGAGTGGCGTCCCGGCCCCAAATGGCCACACGCCCGATGAGGGACTGAAGATCCATACCATACCTATCGCGACGGCAGCCCACCATCCGGGCAGCCAAGGGGTATCGGATTTTATGCACGACCGCCCGTCAGCACCTGCGCACACCCCACAAGGTATGCCACCAGCGACCGACCACAAAGCCGCATACCCCACCGGCAGCCAAAAGCAGCAGGTTCCACAGCTCTCCCCAGGACTCGGTGTCGAGGTAGGGGTCGCGCACGCTAAGGCCGGCCTCCTGCGCCAACCGTTCGTTAACGGTTTCATCCAAACCGCCGAACCGGCTGGCGGGCGACGCGTCCGGATCTCCCGACGCATTCAACTGAGAATCATAGGCCCGCTCCTGGCACCAGGCAACCCCGGCAATCTTTCCAGGGCCAAAAACCAGCAGAGCGACGAACAAAATGGCTATCCCCACAGGGGGGCCTGAGCGTCGCCGCCCGCGCGTCACTCCCAAATCGGCTAACACCTCTGGCCGTTGCCGGTTGGCATAATGCAGGGCAAGACCGGTCAAAGCCATCTCCCCCACAGCAATTGGCAACTGCGTGGGGAGATAGGCCGTGTAAATGGCCAGCAGGTAGCCCGCCAGGGAATACCGGGGGTCGGGAGCTCCCGACAGCGCCACTCCCAGAATCAGGCCGGATGCGGCGTAAACCGTGATGTTACCCAACAACCCGCCGGCCATGCCCGCGGCCCAGATGGGAAAGCCGAGCAGGCGCGCCAACCTGAAGGCGCCCCAGCCAAAAAGGCAACCGCAACAGCCGAGGGCAATAACGTTGGCCCCCCAGGTACCGAAACCACCGTGCGCGAAAAAGGCCGCTTGAAGCAATAAAACCGCACCGGTCAGAGCAAAACCGATGACCGGTCCCAAAAGAATTGCCACCAAGGGTGTACCGGCCGGATGCGAACAGGTTCCGGTAAAAGCAGGTATGGGCAGCAGGGAGACGAAAAAGATAATTGCTGCCCCCATTCCTAGAAGCGGTTTGTGCTCAGGGGCGTCCCGGACAAAACGTTTCATCTGGATAACGCCCAGACTGACCGCAGAAACCCCGGCCGCAGCATAAAGGACGGCGGCACTTCCGGTAATGATGCCTTCGGTTATGTGCATACCTGAACCCTTTAAACTAGCTGGCGATTACGCGCCCGCCAACAAACACGAATTTGGCCGGTTCTCGGCGCCCATTTACGTCGGGTAGCGCCTGCGACGGGCTTGCTTCAAATAATGGCCCGGTGGACCTTACCATGCTGACCTGGTTAAGTTACAACAAACCGCGGTGGCAGAAAATCACCTTAAAGACGAATTATGTCGCGCATGTGGATGATTTTCCCTTGGCTGGAACGGACCATCCGGCGGGTCGAAAAAAATGATTGAACGATCAATCGGCTCAGCCTGAGCCGGACAGCTTGGGTCAGGCAGTGGGGGGGACATCGACCGCCAGTGGTTCGTTCGATGGCTCAGCCTGGACAGCGGCGGCACCGGCTACGGTTCTGACAGCCCGAATCAGGACGCCCCGGGTGTTGGGTGAACTGTTGAAGCCGGTTTCACCAACCAGTTCAACTGCATTGAAACCGATTTTTCGAATCATGGCCAGGAAATCCTTTCCCGGTATGGCCCCGCCCTCTCAGCGGGACCAACTGGCGATCCGCGCTTGAGGATCCTCCGACGCAGATCCGGTTAAGACCTGGTCGGCCAAAAGCAAACGACCGCCCGGCTTGAGCACCCGCAAGGCCTCCGCCAGGGCCCGGGGCTTGTCGGGCACCAGATTGAAAACGCCGTTTGAAATCACCACGTCAACACACCCATCGGTAAACGGCAGGGCCTCAGCCGATGCCTCTTGAAAACCGACATTCCCCAAAGTGGTCTGGCCAAGGTTCTGGCGGGCACGCTCCAGCATAGCGGGAACCATGTCCACTCCCAGGGCCCGGCCCCTTGAACCGACCTTCATTGCAGCCAGGATCGTATCCACGCCGGCACCGCACCCCACATCGAGTACCGTTTGGCCCGAATCAACGGCTCCCAGGCCAAAAGGAT
>JAWOIA010000005.1:0-9298 GCA_046484885.1 Desulfosarcina sp.
ATTTGTCAGGTGTGACAAGGCATTCAACCATGAGCACCTGTTGTAAAACATCATAATTGCCTGACCATTGGGTTTGAGCACCCGATAAATCTCAGCAATCATCCTCTTGTCATCTGCTGTGTACTGAAGCCAGCCATTCAAGATCCGCCCCACACAGCCGGCTCAAGCGGATGAGGCCTTGGTGGCCGCAGCAAGCACCGTCCCGACTGACGGGCCGACGCCTTCGGTGGACCCGCACCTGGAAACCGTATCCAGCCAAAACACCTGGCAGCAACAAAGGTCGGTCTAAGGGCCTCGGAAAAAAATAATTCCACATCTTGCTTGTCTGTTGGCCCGCCACCGGCGTTACATCCGCCGCCACATATCCCGATATGCGCCGACGAATGTGCCTGGGTGTCGAACCAAAATCCGGCGCCATATTGTGGAATTATTTATTGCCGCGACCCTAACCCGGTCGGATCCGACGGTTCAACCGCAGTGATGCGATGGTCCTCATCCAGCGCCCAATGGAGATGTGGTCGTGAATCTGGCCGGCCTCCAGAAAAACTCGTTCATCGACTATCCCGGCAAGGTCAGTTGCGTCCTGTTCACCACCGGCTGCAACTTCACCTGCCCCTACTGCCACAACCCAGCACTGGCCAGGGGCGAGTACCCGAACGCTATCGCGCTGGATGACGTTTTGGTTTTTTTAAAATCCCGGCGGGGTATGTTGGATGGCGTGGCCATAACCGGCGGCGAACCCACCGTGGAGAGCGGTCTGGTCGATCTGTGCCGGGCCGTCAAATCGCTGGGGTATTCGGTCAAACTGGACACCAATGGCAGTCGCCCCGGGGTATTGGCCCAGATGTTCTCGCTGCACCTGGTGGACTACATCGCCATGGACATCAAGGCCCCCTTGGGCGACTATCAGCCCTTTTGCCGAAACCCAACCATCCAGAACCGTCTGAAGGCAAGCATCCGCATCATCATGGCCGCCGCCCCCGCCTACGAATTTCGGACCACCTGCGTGCGGCCCTTCATCGACGAAAACGCCATTCAAGCCATCACCCAAACCATCCAGGGAGCCCGCTGTTTCGCACTTCAGCGCTTCAACCGCCGGGCCCGCCCGTGCCTTGATCCGGCCTTTGGCCACCGCCACGACCCGTCCGTTGGCGACGATGACATGCTGCGCCTGCAGCGCATCGCCCAACCGTTGGTTGGGCGATGCGTGATCCGCTGATGGGATTGGGCTGGAGCGTCCGGCTTCACAGGTACCTGAATTGGTTAACGGTCAGATATCCCGGGCAGCCGCGGCTGCATACAAAGGCATGAGGTTTTCGAAGAGGGCGGCGATGGTTGCGGCAATGGCCGGACCCTGTTGGATGACCGTCGCTTTGTCGATTCGCTTTTCAATACGCAGATCCATGCTTACAGCATCGGCGGCAGCCAAAAAGGCGCTCAGAGAGACCGCCACCCCATCCGCCGCTCCTGACCCACAATGCGCCCAGTGGTCCGGCCCGGGCTCGAGGGTGCCGGCAAACCCCTTTAGGGTCCGGTCGCGAATGACCAGTCCGCCGGATAGGGCCTGCTGCCTGAGCCAAGCATCGTTTTGCGGTTGAGCCAGCCAGGTGGTCAGTGCATTCCAGTCGCTCAGGTGGGACAACGCCGGATCGGGCTTGGGCAGGTGGACGCCGCAACAGATGCCGTCCTTGTCCACCTGGGCGTAGAATTTGGCTTGAAGAGCAAGATCGGCCTGTTTTTGCCGCTCCCGGTCCAACCAGTGGATCTCGGACTTGCCTGTCACGGCCCAAGAAAGGAAATGAAACGGCTGAGCGGCGATTCGCCGGGTGACGGCTCCGCCCAGCTGGCCGCGCCCACGCCAGGGAGTCTTGCTGCCTCCGTGGCCGAAATCGCCATCATTCAGACCGGAGAACAGTTTGCTACCGCCGGCCGCCGCAGGTTTGGCTGGTTTGGCTTGCTGGGTGACCTGGGCCTCCTCCATTTCATTTTCATGTTGCATTCGTTCGAGGATGCGCTGCTGCAGGGCGATGGAGGTCGATACCTCTTCCCCATCCTCCCATCGGATATCCATGGAGTCTTTGCGAATGGCGATCACCTCAAAGACGCCTTTCATGTTTTCATACTTTTCACCAACTTCAAATCGATGCGGTTCTACCATAAGATGCTCCTTGGAACGATTCCCAGCGTGTTAAACCGATAAACTGACCGATGCTACCCTTCATGGGGTCAATGGGCTATCGACCACCACGCCTTCGCGGTCGTCAAAGAAAAGTTCAACACAGCGGTCGGTATCGTCCTGTATCAGGGTGATCACCGATTCGGCGATTTTCAGGGCATAGGGGGCGATGGGAAACAGGTTCGGTGTCCGCAACACGTCCACCAACTCCTCGAAGCCCACGGCGGCGGAGCGGGCAATGGCCGCACCGTCATAGTTCTGTTCACAGACCAGATCGAAATGGTCGTCACGAAGCATGGATGAATCCACGTTTTTGGTGTCTTTCTCAACAACGGCATACTCTTTGATATTTAGTTTTGTTTGCTTCTGGGATTGGCAAATGCGGTATTTTTGTCTCATGGTTTTTCTCCACAAAAGGTTTGGACCGGCCGCGGCTGCCTGATCATGATGGTCTCACCCGACTGCGAAACCCTCTAAAAAAATCAACGCCGGCCCATTTCCGGATAGTTCCGAACCATGCGCCAAGCTCGGGGAAAAAGTGCTTCGGGGCGTAAACGCATCAATCATTGCCGCCTGGGCCTCAGCCCACACGGCGCCGCCCTGGTTTCAAGGAGGGAAAAGGTTCAGGACCGACGGTCAGGGCCGAAGTCGGTTCTACCAGGCGAATAAACTGTACCAGTCTATACGGAACGCGGTCATTTGTCAAATCAGCTGCACGGGCTTTTATTTGATCATGGCCTAAAATGCTTTTCAGGCCATCTAGGGGCCACACACCCGAAACGAACGCTGCTCTGGCAAGCACGAAACGTAACGCCGCCGGTGGGCTTTTTACGAATCCGTCTTATTTGACGATCTTCAAGATATTTCCAGTCAGCAGCCGGTCATGAAGCGCCCTCAAAATCACATAGGATGCATCTGCGGCGGTAATGGTCGCCACAGCTGCCGTCGACATGCATGACCGCATCAGCGGGTCGTTGCCGGGCAGGCGCAATTCAGCGCGCAGAAAGTTGCCGTAGGAGCGGTGAAATCGAATCAGGGCCGCCTCACTCATATTGGCTATGCGGGTTCGATCCGCAAAAGTCATGCCCGCAACGAGCCTATCGACGGCTTTTTCAACCGTGGGTGGAAATCGATCCAGTATAAAGTTCATTGGCATCATTTGATTTAAGACGCTCAGCCCGCACAGGTGAACGGATAGAAATGATGAAAACAATACCCGCCGGGATCGCCGTACATCACTTCGGTCTCCAGCATGCAGGTCCCGATCATGTTTTTGGAAACTTCCGCGTAATCGGGTCGTTGCTCTTCAGCTCGCTTGCATGTCAGACAGATAGGCTGGTGGTCGAAAACGGACAGGATGCGTTGATCTCCTGCGGACAGCTTCGCATCGCAGCGCTGGCAGGTGACGGCACAGGCCAATTCGTGTTCCCACTGGTTTTGCATCGACGGTCTCCTTTGCACGGGCAGAATCAGTAAAGCCCAATCCATGCCCACCGACAACAGCGGCGGGGGACAAACCTTTTCCCCCTTATTAGTGTCGATCCAGAAACGAGGAATTGTGGTCGAGATCAAGGCATGCGAAAAATTTTACCGCAGGCATATGGTCGATATTCCGAGGATAAAATTTTGAGCATAATGCCGATATCGGGCATAATAACCGTTTTTGGACGAACATTAGGTTATGATAAGTCCCCTGGCGCCCTTTGCAACCCGGCTCTCAAAATCGTGGGCGCCACGGCATCGGCCCGTGAGGTTCCAGTCAGAATCATGGCGGCCCGCAGTTCATCGGCAATCCGCTGAATGTATTGGGATACCCCCGCCATCAGGCCACCGACGGCGGCAATGGAAAAGGGTCGGCCGATCATGACCGCATCGGCGCCCAGGGCCAGCATTTTCAGCACGTCACCACCGCTGCGCACACCGCCGTCTACCAGAATGGTGATCCGGCCCTTCACCGCCTCGGCAATCTCGGGCAGCACCTCGGCCGCCCCCGGCGTGTGGTCCAACACGCGCCCGCCGTGGTTGGAGACCACAATCGCGCGGGCACCGGCATCGAGAGCGATTTGAGCATCGGTTACTGTCATCACCCCTTTTAAAATAAACGGCACCTTGACCTGACGGACAATTTGCGCCAGGCGCTGGGGTGATTTGGGAGAAACCGGCCGGCCCATCTGTTTCAAGGTAATCAGCCCGGCCGCATCGATATCCATTCCAATCAGGGTCGCACCCGCCGCCAGCGCTCGGTCGACTTTTTCGAAAAAGGCCGCATCGTCCCAGGGTTTGATAAACGGGATCCCTTTGCCGCCCAGAGCTTTGATGGCGTCGTATCCGGCCTGGTGGATAAATTCGGGCACCCCGTCCCCGACACAGCCCAGGATGCCGGACTGGGCGCACCCACCCAGGACCGCACCGACGTACTCCGCTTCGGTAATTTTACCGCCCATGTTGAAGGAGACCCCGCCAATGGGGGCTGCCAGGAGGGGCGCGGTCAATGACTGTCCGAGCAACTCGACCCGTGTGTCCGGCTCGACCACGTCATGCAGCAAACGCATGTTGAAGCGCACGGCCGCCAACGATTGCAGGTTGGCCATAAATGCACTGGCGGTTCCCAACCCGCCCATGCCTGGAACCTCGCCGGCACAAGCCCTGCCATCGCAAACCGGGCAAACCCGGCAATAACCTTTCATACGCTCTCTGGCCACTGTTCTGATCGCTTCCATCATTGCCCCCCTCTTTTAAATGACATCCGTGGACGTCGCTCGGTTTTTCACCGCAATTGATATGGGTTTGTCTAACGGGCCAGCGGTCAGCCCCACTCCACAGGCATCGCGTACGCAAAGATCCGAACGCATTGCAGGTTCAAAAAAAGGCGTTTGTGTGACCGGATCTGTCACACCTGCCGGTTATGCTCAGCGCAACCAAAAATCAATCCTTGAAAGGGGGATCCCATGCGAAAACACGAACTGACCAGCGATTATCATGACTATTTCGAGTATTACGGCAACACCGAAATCGAGCGCATCCGGCAGCGGGCCGGCCGAACCCTGAGGCGGGACTGGATAATTTTCGACACGGTCGAGGAAGCGATGGACTTTTTCAACAGCAAGTGCGGTGAATTCGTGGGGTATTACGCCTAGCGGCCACCCGGCAGCCTGCCTGCCGCCGGGGAACCACCAGGGCTTTCCACACACAAACCATTTGGCATGCACGCAGGCCCTGCACCCCTTACAGGCGCCAGTAGGTGATGGGCAACCGTTCCGCCCGGCGCGGATCAAACAGGCTCTTCACGTCCACGACCACGGCGCGGCCCGGGCCGCACAATGCGGCCAGCCGCGCCAGGCCCATCTCCCGGTAAAGCTGGTGGGAAACAGCCACCACCACGGCGTCCACACCCTGGAGCTGGTCCAGGGTTTTGAGGTCGACATCGTAATAGGCCTTGGCCTCGTCGGGGTCCGCCAGGGGATCGTGAACCAGCACCGCGATGCCGTAGTCGGCCAGTTCAGCGATGATGTCCACCACCCGCGTATTGCGCAGGTCCGGCACGTCCTCTTTGAACGTGATGCCGAGCACGCCCACCCGGGTTTGGTTGATCTGTTTGCCCTCCTGAATCATCAGTTTGACGGTCCGCTCAGCCACATATTTACCCATGCCGTCATTGATCCGCCGCCCGGCCAGAATCATCTCGGGATGGTACCCGATCGCTTCGGCCTTGAACGTCAGATAATAGGGGTCGACACCGATGCAGTGCCCGCCCACCAGGCCGGGCTTGAAGGGCAAAAAGTTCCACTTGGTGCCGGCGGCCTCCAGCACCGCCTGGGTGTCTATCCCCATGATGTCGAAAATCATGGAGAGCTCGTTCATCAGGGCGATGTTCAGGTCGCGCTGGGTGTTTTCAATCACTTTGGCCGCCTCGGCCACCTTGAGGCTGGGCGCGCGGTGAATGCCGGCCGTGACCACCTGGCCGTACACCTTTTCCAACAGCAGGGCCGTGGGCTCGTCCGACCCCGCCACCACCTTGGTAATTTTGTCGACGGTGTGCACCTTGTCGCCGGGGTTGATCCGCTCGGGTGAATAGCCCAGCGTGAAATCCGTGCCGAACACCAGGCCCGACTCCTGCTCGAGGATCGGCAGGCAAACCTCTTCGGTAGCCCCGGGATAGACGGTGGACTCGTAAACCACGCAACTGCCCGGGGTCAATTGACGCCCGGTGGTCCGGGAGGCACTGCGCAGGGGCGTCAGGTCCGGAATGCGGTACTGATCGATGGGGGTGGGAACAGCGACAATGATCAGGCGGCAGTCACGCAGGGCCTGCGGGTCGTCGGTGTAGCGGATGGCGGCGGCGGCCATCTCCTCGTCGGAGACCTCCAGGGTGCGATCCCGGCCGGATTTGAGTTCGGCAATTCGCCGGGGTTGATAATCGTACCCCACGACACTGAAAAACCGCGATAGATGCACCGCCAGGGGCAGGCCCACGTAACCCAGGCCCACAACGGCGATGCGGTCTTGACGCGCCTGCAACATTTCAAAAGTGACCACTGCAGCCCCTCTCCTTTTTCCACGACACCTATTCAGCACCACCGCGCCCGGCCATGACGCCGACTAGCCTGGGGCGGCTTCCTCGCGTTTGTTTTTGGCTTTCTGCATTAAATAGACCACGCCGACCAGGGCCAATCCAACAATGTCGGTCAACAGCGTCGGCCAATAGAGCAGCACGGTGGCCACGGCGAAAATGATCCACTCGATCAACGACGTTCGCCGGATCAGATAGCCCATGGTCACCGCCGAAAAGGCCATGGTGCCCAGAAAAGCCGACAAAAAGGACATGAATATCTGCATCGGGGTGCCGTCGAACAAGATAGCCGGGGTGAAGGCGAAGAGCAGCGGCATCACGTAGAGCAGTTTGGCGAATTTGAAGGCTGTCCAGCCGGTTTTCCACGGGTCAGACCCGGCGATGGCCGCCCCGGCATAGGCGGCCACGCACACCGGTGGGGTGATGTTGGAATCCTGGCTGAACCAATAAACGATCATGTGGGCCGCGATGGCTGACACGCCCAGTGCGCCCAACGGTGGTACGGCCAGCACGGCCACAATCAGGTAGGCCGCGGTGACCGGCACGCCCATGCCCAGCACCAGGGAGGCCAGGGCGATCAGGATCACGGCCAGCAGCAGGTTGCCGCCCGCCAGGGTGATGATCAGATCGGAGAACTTCAGGCCCATGCCCGACAGGGAGATCGTGCCCACGATGATGCCGATCACCCCGACCGTGGCCCCGACAAGCAGGGTGTTTTGGGCACCGGTCTGCATGGCATCCCAGATCTCCCGTATTCCCATACGGGTCTCTTTGTTGACCCAGCTGATCACAATGCAGGAGATGGTGGCCCAGAAGGCCGCGTAGCCCGGGGAGCGCCCCATGATCATCAGCACCGTGATGATGATCAGGGGCAGCGAGTAGTACCACCCTCTTTTGAGGACAATTTTCCAGTGGGGAAAATCGGGATCGGATATGCCCGCCAGACCGTATTTTTTGGCCTCGAAGTGAATCATGCAGAAGACCGAGAAAAAATAGAGCAGGGCCGGCCCGACCGACACGCCCATGATGTAGGTGTAGGGCAGGCCGGTCAACTCGGCCATCAGGAAGCCGCCGGCTCCCATGATGGGCGGCAGAAACATCCCGCCGATGGATGCGGCCGGTTCAATCGCCCCGGCCACGTGGGGCCGGAAACCGGCCCGCTTCATCAAGGGGATGGTAAAGGCACCGGTGGAGACGGTGTTGGCGATGGCGCTGCCCGAAACCGACCCGAACAAGGCCGAGGCCATCACCGCCACCTTGGCCGGACCCCCGGTGGTGTGTCCGGCGGCAGCCAGCGGCAGATCGATGAAAAAGCGGCCGGCACCGGATTTGTGCAAAAACGCCCCGAAGAAAATGAACAAAATGACATAGGTGGCCAGGACCCCCGCCATGACGCCGAACACCCCGTTGGTGGTCAAAAAGAGCGCATTGCAGAGCCGCTGAATGCCGAACCCGCGGTGGGCTAAAACTTCGGGCAGGATGGGACCAAAATAGGCAAAGGCAAGCATACCGGCGCCGATCAGGGTCATGGACCACCCCAGCACCCGCCGGCACACCTCCAGGGAGACAATGATGCCGACGATGCTGATCAGCGAGTCGAGTTCGGTTTCGGCCCCGGCCCGGTAGTTCAAGGCTTCAAACTGGCTCATCCAGTAGTAGACCACACTGGCGGAGGTGAGGGCGAAGAGCACATCCGACAAGGTGGGGTTTTTGCCCCAGCGTTTCAACATCAACCCGTCCACCAGCCAGATCCCGACACCCAGAGCCACTGAACTCAGGGTCAACCACCACACGACACCGTGCTGAAAAACGGCCCTGAAAAAGCCATCATCGGACCACACATCGTCGATGCGCATCATGTGGGCATGAAAAGCTGCCACGTCTTCATAAAACAGCAAAATGGCCAGGGTGCAGCTGATAAAAGCCCCCAGCAGGATGTTCAGACCCATGCGCACCCGGTCCGTTCCGGGCGGGTACCGCAAGAAAACGAGCACATAGGTGATGAACACATAAACCCCGAGATGATATTGCGTACCCACCGTGGCAATACCGGCGGCGTAGAAATAAAACAAAACCAGAAAAGCGCCCAAGAGACTGGTCACGATTTTCCAGAAGCCCTGGCTTGAACGCATGGATTTGGCATCCTTCTCCAACAATGCCTTTACTTTTTCCTGCTTCTCGGCATCCAGATCCTGAAGGTCTTTCAGTTCTTCCGACATGTCCTGGCTCCTGGGCATCCACCGGCGTTAAGGTTGAAACGGGCAAACCAAGGGGAAAGCGTTGGGCGGGTTATGGTTACGCTTGTCAAGTGATGGTGCACCGACGCGGTGAGCCGGCAAGCGGGGTGCAGGCACCGGCACCCGGCGACCGGGGAGCGCACCCGGAGGGCGCGCCCCCCGGGGAAGGCGTATGCTACGGGTCTCTACTTGAGTTGTTGCATCTCGGTCAGGGTCAGGCCCTTCTCCTGCCAGAACTTGGCAGCGCCCGGATGAACCGGGGTGGCGATGCCGCTCAGCCCGTCCGCAACCGTCATGGCGGCGGCGGCCTTGGTG
>JAWOIA010000195.1:0-30484 GCA_046484885.1 Desulfosarcina sp.
GCTCATGGAGAGGGGGTTGAGGATGAATCTTTATTTTCGCCATCATCCTGGTGAACTTGATCGTGCTGGGGTTCTTCCTGGACGAGATTACCCAGATCATGATCACCGTGCCTGTTTTCCTGCCGATAGTTGTCCATTTGGGCTAGTGTTCATCCAGAAATGAGGAATTTGGGTCGAGATCAAGGCATACGAAAAATTTTACCGCAGGCATATGGTTGATATTCCGAGGATAAAATTTTGAGCATAACGCCGATATCGGGCCAAAGAACCATTTATGGATGGACACTAGGCTATGACCCGGTGTGGTTCGGCGTTCTTTTCATGACCCAGGTGCAGATGGATTATCTGACCCCGCCCTTTGGGTTTACCCTGTTTTACATGAAGGGCGTTGCACCTCCCGAAGTAAGCATGGGGGATATCTATCGCTCCATTGTCCCGTTTGTATGCATCCAATTGGTGATAGTACTATTAATTCTGTTTTTTCCCCAAATAGCTCTGTGGCTTCCCGATGTTGTCTTCGGACTGAGCTAAACAACTCGCCGCGTTGCTAAATCGGCGTTCATGTCAGGGTGAACAGCAGGTTCCGTCGACCGCCACGGTGCACCCGTGCATCAGAGACGGGTCACACCCATTGAAATCATAACCCGGTCAACCGGGCCGGTACTTTCACCCGCAACAACGAGGAGGGAATATGATGAAACGGTTTTTGACATGGGGTTTGGGTATGCTGATCGTCGGTCTGTTGGCCGGGGTTGCGCTGGCCCAGTTTGCCAGGACCGAGGATGCCATTACGTATCGCCAGTCGGTCATGTCCGTGATCGGCACCCATTTTTCGCGCATGGGAGCGGTCGTCAGGGGTGAACAACCCTTTACCAAGGAAGCCTTTGAACAGAACGCCAGCCTGGTGGCCACTCTCATCGATCAGCCATGGGATGCGTTCATGATGTCCGGTGGCGACAAGGGCAGCCGGCTGAAGCCCGAGGCGCTGACCCAGAAAGACAAATTCATGGAGCTGGCAAAGGCGAGCGAGACGGAGATCGTGAGGTTAGCTGAAACCGCGAAAGCCGGCGACCTCAATGCAATCAAAAGCCAGTTCGGTGCGGCCGGTGCCAGCTGCAAGGCTTGCCACGATGATTATCGGAGCAGATAGCGCAATTAGCGGGGACGCAAAGCGCCGGGCGCTGTCCGGCGCTTTTCAACGCACCAAACAGTAAACCGCACCCGCCGAAGCAACTGCAACCAAAGCGGCCCACCATGCCGGCTTGGTGAAACCAGCGTCGCTGCCCTCCATCGGCAACTGCTTGATGCCTGTGATCATCGGAGTGATCAGGTTCTCACGCTTGTAAACCAGGTGAAACAGCACCGCTGCAAGGTGCAGCGCCACCAGGCCGATGATCACCTCCTGGTTGCAAAGGTGGACCGATGTCAAGCGATAGCTCGCGTCCCCGCTGACCGAACTGGCCAGCGGACCCGCTGTGGCTATGTCGTCATCGGAAAAAAGGCCGGTACCAGCCTGAAGTAGCAGTGCCAGCAGCATGGCCGCCACAGACCACCCCCCCAGTGGATTGTGGCTGCGGTGATGGCTTGGATCACGCCGAAAAAGGGTCAGCGCATAGCGAACTACGGTTGTCGGCCCTGCCAGAAACGAAGTGAATTGCGACGGCCGGCTGCCAATAAACCCCCAAACGATACGGAACAGAAGCAGGGCCAGGATCGCGCTGCCGCACCACATGTGGTAGCGCATGGCATTTCCGCCGCTTTTAGCGGTCGCAAACGCGGCTGCCACCAGCGCCACCAGCATCCAGTGGAACAGCCGGGTGGGCAGATCCCACACCAAAACCGGCTTTCGGCTGTCTGACGATGAAACTTCTTGTTGCATTCAGGCACCCCCTTTCAGCGCCTCAATAATCCACTGCATGGTGGTGGAAACCAATTCAGTTCCCGCCTTGTCTAGTCTAAATGCCGGAAACAAAATTGTCCAGACGCACGTGTTTGCTGATAAGTGCCCGCGACCACTAAGAGCGCTTATCGGCAACGATGAAGCAAGAGGACCGCTGGATGCAGATCATACCTCCGGATGTTTCTCCCGAACGCTGAGAACATGCACCGTGGCGTGCCGAACCACTTTTTCGGCTACCGACCCGAAAAAAAGGCGTTTCAAGCCTGTCTGCCCGCGGGTGGCGATGACGATGAGGTCAACCTTTTTATCCTCGGCGGCACGCAATATCTGATTGGCAGGATCGCCCAAGAGCACCAGGGATCGGACTGTAATCTTTTCGGGTACCCGCTTGGCTATCTGCGCTTCCATGATCGTGTTGGCGGTTGCTTCCATTTCCTGTTGATAGGCTGGAATATTGAAGGTTGATGGATCCATGTGGCCTGCCGCAACCGTGGGTACCGGCTGAACGGCGTGCATCACAATCAGCTCCGATGAAAATTGTTGAGCCAGTTCACAGGCCACTTTCAGGGCTTCAAAGGAAGGTTCGCTGAAATCGGTGGGACAAAGAATCTTTTTTATTCGCAGCATGACACACTCCTTTCCGATATTTTTACGGGGTGGTTGATGAAACAGCTTCGCAAAGAAAGATCACATGCATGGTAACCTGGTTTGGGCTTTGGGTCCATTCATTTCAGGGCATTTCAGGGCAGAAAAAACTGGCTAGTCCAGGTGGCGACGAGCGGATTTTGGCCCAACTGCTTCCCGGAGCCGCCCTGTTCAAGGGCTCGATTGATTGCGGCAAGCGCTTGCCGGGTCAAGCGCCGAAGGCCGGCCGGCCCGGCCAGGGCAGGGTCTTTGGTCAATTGACACCGCATGGTTATACTGTTACCGTTCCCTCGGTAGCGGCAAATGACTGCACGCCGGTTTTTTTGCAGACCGATAACCATGGACCGAGAAACTCTGGAGGCGGCTATGTACGGGACGCTTTTTTCACCCATCGAGGTTGGGGGGGTGTTGCTAAAAAACCGCATTACCATGGCGCCCCTTTACCTGGGGTATGCCGGGGAAGGCGGCACGATCACACCGTTGTTGCTTGCCCACTACCAAATGATGGCCCAGGGCGGTGCGGCAATGATCATGGTGGAAAATGCCACTGTGGATCACCCCTCCGGCAGTGGCTCCAATCGAACCATTCGGGCTGATAGTGATAAAAACCTGGCCGGACTTTCCGATCTGGCCGGCGCGATCAAAAACCAGGGTGCTGTTGCCGGTTTGCAGATCAACCATGCCGGCCGGTTTGCCGGCGTGAAAAACCCCGTGGCACCGTCGGGCGTGGATGCTTTCGGAAGAACGCCCAGGCCGCTTGAACCCGGGGAAATCGACCATATCCGAAGTCAGTTTGCCTCGGCGGCCGGGCGTGCCAAAAGCGCCGGTTTCGACATGGTCGAACTGCACGGCGGCACCGGTTACCTGCTGGCGCAATTCGTCTCGCCGCGAACCAACAAGCGGGAGGACGCTTACGGCGGCCCCCTTGAAAACCGCATGAAATTCCCTTTGGACGTGGTGGCGGCCGTAAAAGCCGAGGTCGGCGATTTTCCGGTGGGATACCGGTTTCTGGCCGATGAGTTTTTGGACGACGGGTTCAAGCTGGAGGAATCCACCCGCTTTGCGGCGGCCCTGGCCGACGCGGGGGTCGCCTATCTGTCAGTTATGGGGGGAACCTATGAATCGTTCATGCTGCCGGACGTCATCCAACGGTCGAAAAAGGAAGGGTACATGGCAGACCTGGCCGCAGCCGTGAAAAAGCACGTGGCCGTGCCTGTTATTGCAGCGGGGCGGATCTCCTCCGGCAAGGTCGCCCAAGGCATTATCGGCGCCGGTAATGCTGACTTGGTCGGCCTTGCCCGTGTCTTGTGGGCCGATCCCGAGTGGCCGGAAAAAATCCGGCAGGGGCGTGAAAATGACATCACTTTGTGCGACCCGGCCTGTGATGATATCTGCATGCAGCTGGTGATGAAGGGCAAACCGGCCTTCTGTCCGCAGTGGCGGCCCAAAAAAACACGCAAACTGAAGGACCTGTTCACGTAAGCGCCTGCTTGAGCGGGCGCAAAGAAAAGAACCCGTAAGGGATGCCTCTACAGGGGGGCGGCCGTGGGTGCCGCGGCCGGTGCGACCCTGGGTGGCGCGCCTTTCGTGTGAAATCGGGAGAAGTCTTTTACTCCTATCTCTTAAACGTTCGGAGGCCGGCGGGCGGAGGCAGCTGGCTCCGGACGAAGGCGACGATGGCCCGCGCGCAGGCCTGGGGCTGCTCCATGGGGACGAAGTGGCCCGCATCGCCGATAGTGACCAGATCACAGCGGGGAACAACCCGACAGAGCCGCTTGGCCGCTTCCGGCAGGAAGATTTCAGAAGCCGCCCCGCGGATAGCCAGCACCGGACAGGAAATTTTCGGACCATATCCCCAGACGTCTAGCGGAATCGACTCGAAAATTTGGGCTTCCAGCTCGGGGTCACAGCGCAGCACGGCCGTCTGGTCGTCTTTTTCGAGCAGTCCGCATTCCAAATAAGCTTCGACAAACTCCTTCGACCAAGTCCGAAAGATACCTCGATTAGCGAGAAATCGATCCAAGGCGTCGTGTTTTCCCTTAAACACGCGCCGACGCCGGCGGGCGCCCCGGGCCAACGGTATGCGCCCTCCGAGGCCCGCCCATTTGACCAGCGCGAGGTCCCAGAGACGGCGGCGCGGCAGGATTGGTGGGTCGATCAGGATGATCGAGGAAAACAGCTTCGGATACAGGGCGGCCGCGATGTAGGTGGTCACGGCCCCCAAAGAGTGGCCCACACCGACCACCGGCGGCGACAGGATGGCTTCCACCAGCGATTTTAGGTCCGCGGCAAAGATTTTCCAGTACCGGATGCGATGCTGGGTCAGGGGGTCGGAACTTCCGTGGCCCCGTATATCGCTGGCGAAAACGCGCAGGTCCTCGGTCAGGTGCCGAACAAATGGGGCGTAGGTGCCTGCACAAAACCCGTTGGCATGCAACAGGTGGGTGCAGGGCCCGGTCCCGCCCCATTGAAGGTAGTGCAGATTGCCGCCCGGTGTG
Source organism: Desulfosarcina sp. (assembly GCA_046484885.1). Classification (GTDB taxonomy): domain Bacteria; phylum Desulfobacterota; class Desulfobacteria; order Desulfobacterales; family Desulfosarcinaceae; genus Desulfosarcina. The sequence goes on from JAWOIA010000195.1 coordinate 5,044, forward strand.
CGAACGTAACCTTCTTTCGCTTCCGTTGGGCCGCTTCCGGCTTCACCGGGGTCAGCTTTTTCCATTTTTGGGAGCGGGTTGTTCCTGGTCCCGCAAAACGCGTTTGAGGATCTTGCCGGTGGGGCTTTTCGGCAGGTTTTCGATGAAGGTGATCTCAACCGGAACCTTGTATGCGGCCATGTTCTCGCGGCAGAACTGTTCGATTTCATCCATGGTGCCGGTATCTCCGGAATGAAGCCAGCCGTCTCGGAGGGTTGCGGCCGTCTCGCCGGGTCGCTTCCAGTAGCCCTGCATCACCCCCGGTCCCTTGATGCAGATCTCTCCCCAGGTGCCGGGCGGCACGTCGTTGTTTGCTTCATCCAGGATCTTGACCTCGACGTTTTCAACCGGCGTGCCCACACTGCCGAATCTGTGGTCGAAGTCATGGTTGTAGCAGGCAAACGGTGGACATTCCGTAAGGCCGTCTCCCTCGCAGACCATTACCTGCCGCAGGTTTTCGCATTCTGAAAGCGGAAGGTTGGACAACAGCGCTGCGGTGGTGCATGCCAGCAGCGCCCCGGAGTCCTTCAGAATATAGGCAAGTTCTCCGGGGGTCAGCATCGGACTGACGGAGACTGCGATTGCACCGATTTTCTGCGCGGCCAGGTAGCAGACCGCAAATTCTGGAATGTTGGGAAGATGCAGGGCGATGCGATCACCCAGACCGAAGCCGTTGGCGCGGAAGGCGTTGGCGGCCTGATTGACCATGGTGTTGAGTTGCCGGTAGGTGATTTGCCGGTCTTCGAAGAGGATGGCTGCTTTGTCCGGAAATCGTTTCGCTGCCCGTTCAACGTGCTGAGAGATGTTCATGGCGTCGTCCTTTGCGGCCTTTAGGACAACAGCGATTTGGCGACGATGGTCTTTTCGATCTCCTTGGTCCCTTCGTAGATTTCCAGGATCTTGGCATCGCGGTAGAGCCGTTGTACCTTGTATTCGTCCATGTAACCATAACCGCCATGCATCTGCAAGGCCTCGTCGGCGCAGTAGACCGCAGTCTTGCCCGAATACCACTTGGCCATGGCGACCAGGCCATGGTCGATTTTGCCCTGGTCAGCCAACCAGGCGGCCTCGTAGTAAAGGTTGCGCGACGCACGGATGCGGGTGCCCATCTCGGCGATCTTGAACTGGGTCGCCTGAAAAGCGGCCAGCGGTTGGCCGAACTGAACCCGCCCCTTAACATGATTGATGGCCTCTTGGAGGGCCGCCCGCGAAAGCCCGACGGCCTGGGCGCAGATGTGAAGGCGGGTCCGGTTGAAAAAGGCCATCAGTTCTGCAAACCCATCGCCTTGGGTTCCAACCAGGTTTTCGGCCGGAACCCGAAGTTTGGAAAAGACCAGCTCCGCTGTGTCCGATGCACGGATTCCCAGTTTGCCGTGGAGCTTATTGGCCTTGTAACCGGCGGTTGCGGTCGGAACCAGAATGAAGCTGTGCCGCTTGTGCCGTGACGGATGGTCTGGGTCGGTCCTGCAATACACCAGCATGTACGTGGCGACGGTGCCGTTGGTGGCAAACATCTTTGAGCCGTCGATGACCCAGTAGCCCCCATCCCGGACTGCCGTAGTTTCGGCCATGGTAACGTCGCTCCCCGCATTGGGCTCTGTGATCGCCGTTCCCATGATCGCCTCACCTTCCACCAGCTGTGGAAGCACCAGCGCTTTTTGGGCGTCGCTTCCGTAGAGGCAGATCAGCTCAGCGCCGAAGGTCGCAGCCAGGATGGCAAATCCGATTCCCGGCTCAACGGCCCAGAACTCCTCGTTGATCAGACAATGTTCGAAAAACCCATATCCGGCGCCCCCGTATTTTTCATCGATGAAGACCCCCACAAATCCCAGTTCGCAGGCCTTTTTCCAGAGGTTCAGGTCGAATGTCTCCTCGCGGTCGAACTCCTGGGCGCGCTCGGGAAATTCTTTCTTTGCAAAACCGCGGGCCGCCTTGACGATATCGTTCTGTTCTTTGGTCAGTGAAAAATCCATGCATTGCCCTCTTTTCGGGTGAGAGATTGATGGCGAATTGAGCAGAATTATGGGAGTGATAAGGCGCTGGCGGGCAAGCTGCCGCCGGGCCGCCACCGCCGCCGTCTTTTTCTTGGGTGGGTCGATCTTTTCCTCTGCACGCGCGCTGCAATGATACACCCTTGATGGTGGCCGGGTCACCCCTGGGCGCGGCGCGACTCCTCGTCCCGGATTTCCCGTCGCAGGAGTTTCCCGACTTTGGACTTGGGCAGCATATCTCTAAACTCGATGTACTGGGGAACCTTGTAGGCGACCAGGGACTTCCGGCACCACTTGATCAGGTCGTAGCCGGTGATCCCCTTGATATCCGCTTTTAAAACGACATAGGCTTTGATGCGTTCGCCTGTCTTTTCGTCGGGAATGCCCACCACGCAGGAGGCCACCACGGCGTGGTGCTCCTGGAGCACCGCCTCGATCTCCGACGCCGACACCCGGTAGCCTTTGTGCTTGATGGTGTCCACGGTGCGGTCGACAAAATAAAGGTTTCCCTCCTGGTCCATACAGACCAGATCCGCGGTCCGGTACCAGGTGCGCCCCTCCAGCTCGATAAAAGACGCCGCCGTCTCCTCGGACTTGTTGATGTAGCGGGTGACCATGTGTGCCGACGAGACGATCAGTTCTCCGGGATTTCCCGGCTCCACCGGCGTCAGAAAGGTGGGTTCAACGACTTTCACGGTCTTGCTGGGAACAATCCTGCCGATGCTCTTGGGCGGGTTTTCAATATTGGTGGGGCACATGGCCACGCCCCCGCAGGTCTCCGTGGCTCCGTAGCCCTGGTAGATGGTTTTACCGAAAAGTTCCTGCCACCGCTTGCCCACTTCCACGGGGAGCACGTCCCCGGCGCTGTACCAATAGTCGACCGAGCTCAAGTCGTACTGATTGAGGCGGTCGTGTTCGAGAATCATCCGGTAGAGCGTGGGAACGCCGATCATGGTCTTTGCCTTGAACCGCTGGATCGATTCGAAGGTGGCATCCAGGTTGACCTTGGGCTGGAGTATGAGCGCACCGCCCACCAGCAGGGTCGCCAGGCTGCAGGTCTGACCGAGGATATGAAACAGGGGCGCGTTGGCCATGATCACGTTCTGTTCCGGGGGGAACAAATGTTCGCTCACGCGGATCTGCTCGTCGGCGGAGATCAGAAACAGCTCGTGGGTGATGGGAACCCCCTTGGGGTGTTTGGTGGTGCCGCCGGTATAGAGGATTTCCGCTAGCGCGTCCCCCTGCTGCGGCGCTGCCGGCAGTCGGCCCACCGACCCGGCGTACTCGACCAGCAGTTTTCCCATCTCGAAGGTGTGGTCGTCCAAGGCGGTTTTTCCCCGGGGAACGATGTCGAACAGATACCCGTAAAGCTGCTTGTAGACAGGCAGCAGTTCGGCCATCCGGGTGATGACTGTCAGCTTGATTTTCGTTTCCGGAAGCACGCGGTTGACGTAGCCGAAGTTGGTGTCGGCACAGACGATGGCCTCGGCATCGCTGTCGTTTGCGATGTAGGCTAGATCGCTCGGCGTGTAGATCGGTGTAATGGGTACGCAAATGCCCCCGGCCCGTTGAATTCCCAGCCAGGCCACCACCCACTGGATGGCGTTGGGCACGTAGATGACTGCGCGTTGGCCGGCGCGAAACCCCTTGTCGATCAGGGCGGCTGCAAAGGTATCGGAAAGGGTTTTCACCTTTTCATAACTGTACCGGGAGCCCAAGTAGATGACGGCGGTGTCCTGGCTGCGCTTTCCGGCCATGGATTCGAAGGCTGCGGTGATGGTTCGGCTTTCCGTCATGGATCAAACCCCGAAGTAGGCTGCTTTGATTTCTGGATTGTTCATTAGTTCGGCACCGGTGCCGGAAAGCGTCAGCATGCCGTTTTCCACCACAAAAGCCCGGTCCACCACGGGCAGCACAGGGCGCGCGAACTGTTCGCTGAGAATGACCGTGATGCCCGATTCACGGTTGAGGGTCACGATGGTTTCCACCACCGCTTTCTGCATCAGGGGGCTTAAGCCCAGTAGCGGTTCGTCGAGCAGCAGCAGCTTGGGCCGGACCACCAAAGCCATGCCGATGGCCAGCATCTGCTGCTCGCCGCCGCTTAAAAACCCGGCTTTTCTTTTTTTCAGCTTTTCAAGTGGGGGAAACAGAGAAAAGACGAAGGCCATGGTCTCCTTGATCTCCGATTTTTTGCGCAGATAACCGGCGATTTTGAAATTTTCCACGACGCTGCTCTCCGGAAAGATCGGGTGGCGCTCTCTAGACAGCACCATGCCCCGCTTGACTCTCTCGGTCGGTGGCATTTCGGTGATGTCCTCGCCATTGTAGCGGATGCTGCCGTAAACACTGATTCGTTCTCCTCCTTTGCGTTTTTCCTTAATCCGCATGTCGATGATCAGACCGGAGACCGTATTCATGAAGGTGGTTTTGCCGGCGCTATTGGAACCGATCAGCCCGACGATCTCGCCTTGCCGCACCTCCAGGTTCAGGCCGTTGAGGGCCAACGCATTTTCGAAAAAAACCATCAGGTCGGTAACTGCTAGCATAGCCTGCCTTTCGGCTCAATGAGGGGTTGTCATCGGTGCCTGGCTGCGGTCTCAATCGGTTTCCGTGCCCAGGTAGGCACTTTTTACCATCTCATCCGCCATCACCGCTTCAGCTCGACCGTCGGCGATTTTCTGGCCGTAGTTCATGACGATCACCCGGTCGGCGATGCGGAACAGTTCTTTGAGCCGGTGTTCGATCATGATGATGGTCTTGCCCTTCAGGCGGATTTTTTCGATGATCGGAACGATGCTGGCAACCTCGGCCAGGCTCAGCCCGGAAAAAAGCTCGTCTAAAATGAACAGCTCCGGCTGCAGCGCAATGGCTTTAGCCAACTCCAGGCGCTTCAGATACCCCTGAGGAAGTGCGCCGGCCGGTTTGTAGGCCACTAACGAGTCGCGTTCGAATCCCACCTCCTCGAGAAGATCCAGTGCCACGGCGTTCCGGTCACCGTAGCGGCCCCCTGCAAGCTGTTTCATACGCGGCGAGAAAAGGGGAATGATCATGTTTTTGTACGCCGGCAGATGATAGAACGGTTTGACCATTTGAAAGGTCCGGGCGATGCCCAGCCGGACGATCTTGTGGGGCGGCAGGTCGCTGATCTTTCGGCCTTTGAAAATGACCCGACCGGAGGTGGGCTTGACGAACCGTGTGATGGTGTTGACCAGCGTGGTCTTTCCCGAGCCGTTGGGGCCGATGACCCCGAGCAGTTCTCCGGGTGTCAGGTCGAAGTTGACGTGATGAAGCGCCTGCACACCGCCGAAGGATTTACACACATCCTGCACCTGCAAAAGCGGTGTTGTCGTCATTTTTCCACCTCGGCCCACCGTTCGAACTGCTGATATTTTCGTTGGATGTAATGAAAAATCCCTTCCGGCAGTGTGACAATGAATACCACCATAAATAGGCCGTACAAAACGATCCGCAAACCGCCGAACCCGCGCAGCGCCTCGGACAACGGTACCAGGATAAATGCGCCGACGGCAGCGCCGGCCAGGGTTCCGGGCCCGCCGACCACAGCCGCGGCAATGGGCAGAATCGAGTAGTCCAGGGCAAAGACCGGCATCCCCACGAACATGTAAACGTGGGTCATGAACGCCCCACAAAAAGCACCGATGCATCCGGCCATGAACAGCGACTGTACCTTGAACCAGTATATGTTGATGCCGGCGTTGATCACGGAGCGGTCGTTGTCGTTGATGCCCTTGAGCACCAGGCCGTAGTCGGAGCCCATCATCCGTCTAAACCCGAAAAGCGTGCACAGCAGTATGGCCATAATCAGATAGAGTTCAATCCATTTGGAGGGCAGGGGGGTCATTCCGGTAAGCCCCTCGGTGCCGCCGAAAACCCTGGTCGCCTCGATGACCCGGACCAGCATCAGGGGAACGATGAGGGTGACCATGGAAAAGTAGATCCCCCTGAGCCGCAAAACCGGCATCAGCAGCAAGGTGGCGATGAGTCCGCCTAAAATGGTGGCAGCCGGCAGGGTTACAAACGGCGAAAGGCCCCAGTAGTGGTTCAGCAAGCCGGCACAGTAGGCACCCAGACCGAAAAAGAGCGCCTGGCCCAGAGAGATCATCCCGGTCTGGGCCAGGATATCCCAGCTGATGGCCAACAGGGCGAAAACCGCCACCGACAGCAGCACCTTCTGCCAATAGGCATCCAGCACAAGCGGTAAAATCATGCAGGCCAAAACCGGAAACAGGCGCGGTGCGGCCCGGTAGGCCATCTCCCGCCAGGAGAGCAGGGCGAAAATATCAGATGACCGTACGTTGATGCCCCGGTCGATCCTTTCTCGTCGCTTTTTCAATGGAGGTTAGATCCTTTCTTCCAGCTCTTTTTGTTTGCCGAAGAGGCCCGAAGGCTTGACGGTCAGCACCACCAGGATGGCCGCCAGGCTGACGATCATGGTCCAGTGAGAGCCGATATAGGTGTCGGTGAACCGTTCGGAAAACCCGACGATGAAACTTGCCACGATCATCCCCCCGGTGCTTCCCAGTCCGCCGATGATGCACACGGCAAGGGCCTTGATCAGCACGTCGTATCCTTCCCCGGGGGTGATGGTCCCCAAGGGGATGATGAATAGAGCGGCAAGCGCGCAAAGCCCGGCGCCGAAGGAGACACTCAGCGTGGCTATCCAGTCCGAATCGATGCCGAAGGTCAGAGCGGTGCGTTCATCCTGGGCGATCCCCCGAAAGGCGAGGCCGATGGCGGTGTTGTGGGTAAACAGCCATAAACCCACGATCAACAGGGTGCTGAATCCCAAAATGGCGATCCGCTGGAAATCGACGTAAGTGCCGGCGATAATGAAGCTGCGGTCGTAAAAGGCCGGCAGGGTGTACTCGAAGCCGACCCAACCGAAGTAGCTGAACAGCTCTATAATCGCCAGGCCGATGCCGAACGTGGCGATCACTTCCGATAGCGCCTGGCCGCGGACGCGCAGCAGGACGAACCGGTAAAGCAGCGCACCTAAGATCAGATTGACGGCCACTGCGATGGAAACTGCCACCAGGTAGGGCAGATGCAGCAGGTTGAGAATGCCCCAGGCGCCGTAGGCTGCCAGAACGTAAAAGGCACCATAGGCAAAGTTGGCCACCCCGCTGATGCCGAAGGTGAGGTTGAATCCGAGGGCCATCAAGGCAAGAATGGCCGAATTGATCAGCGCGTAAATCACGGTGCCGGTGAACATGTATCGCGGTCTCCAACACTGAGCGATCGGTTAAACCGATGATTTGACTGGCGCGGTTCGCACCGGTTGGGTTCTCTCCAGCCGTGCGAACCGCCTCCTTGTTCGTCCGGTCCCGTTGCCCCGCGATCATCAGGGGGCGGGCCGGCGTTTACCGCGCCGGTTTCAGACCGACCGGCAGCTTGATTTGCGCGTCGGCGATTGTGGCGGGGAAAACGATGCTGCGTGTGCCGTCGTCATTCCACTGGATCATGGCTGCCAGCGCCGTCTCCTCGGGGTCCATGCCGTAGATGACCTGATGTCCTTCGTCGAATTGGATCCGCCCCATCACTCCCATGCGGTCGGTTTTTTTCAGCTCGGCAACGATGGCATCGGCTTCCAGGCTACCGGCCCGCTCGATGGCTTCGGCCAGCAGGTACACCGATTCGTAGGACGGGCTGATGCCGTGGCCGGCTTCGATCGGCGCTCCCCATCTCTTTTCGTAGGCAGCGTTAAACGTTTTGGAAGCGACAACCTTGTCAGTGGCAATGGCGCTGCCGAGCTCAAAGTTGCAGTTGATGGCGCCGCTGATTTTACCGTCGAAGGTTTTCCATGCGCTCGGGCCGGCCAGGGGCGAAATGAACCCGGCCATGAGCGCGGGCACGTTCATCGTGTTCCACTGCTTAACCAGGATGCCGCTTTGAGGCATATCGAAAACGGGCAGGATCACTTGGGCGCCGGTGGCCCGGACTTTCATCAGGGTAGAGGAAAAATCCGAGGTTCCGGTGGGGTAGGCCTCGTGGCCCACGACCTCCCAGCCGGCTTTGTTGAAATAGACATCGGTCAGAATCTTGGTCGTGGCCCGGGCCCAGGCGACATCTTGGTTCATGATGTACACTTTGTTGAACCCGAACTGTTTGTCGATATACTCCATGGTTCCGGCCAGGTACTTGACCAGGTACTGGGCGTTCAGGCAGGTTCGGAAAATGTATTTGTACTTTTCCGGGTCCTCCTTGACTTTGGCCTCGGAGGCCGGCGACATGGCGATGCTGCCCAAAAACGGTACCTTGTACTTGGCGATGATGTCCATACCGGCCATCAATGCTTCAGAGCGGAATGGACCCACCAAGAGCGCGACCGGCTTTTTTTCGAGAATGATCTTTTCGAGTCCAAGAAGGGCTTCGGGTACCGGTACGCCGGGTGCGGCGTCCCGAATGTCGATCGATTCCACGACAAAGGGGTGCTTGGTGCCCCCCACGTCCACACCGCCGGCTGCGTTGATTTCATCCACGGCAAGCTGGACCGCTCGCAGTGCTTCTCTACCTTCCAGAAATCCGGTCGAGGTGGGAATCCCGATCACGACGGGGTCCGCGGCAAATACGCTGCTGCCCGCGGAGTTCCAGACAGCCGCAGCGGCCAGGATAAGCAGAATTGCTCCAATTCTTCGGACCATGTAATCCTCCTTGTTTGGAATGCCCAGGGTTTTGAATGGCTAGCGGAAAGTGAATCTCGATCAAATAATTATCACGCAAAACCTGTGCCGGTATGGGCGTAAAATAAAATACTTATTAATTCCAAATTATTATCGAAAAAAGCGGGCCTGAGGGGCGATGGGATTGTCACCTTTGGTAACAACCCGAGTCGGCAGGAGGACGCCCCAGTCCGGTTGTGATCGATTTTTCTCTTTTTTTTTAATGGGTTGTTTTGTATGTTACCGAAAGTAACACCAGAAAGGCCCGTCTTTTCATCGATCAGCGTCGGCGCTTTTATTGAGGGGCGGGGAGTTGGATCTCGCCGTCGGCGATGGACAGGGGGTAGACGATCTTGCGGGTTCCGTCTGCTTGCCACTGAAAGATGCAGGCCAGGGCCTCGGTCTGCGGGTCTTGGCCAAAAATGGCCTGGTGACCCCGGTGAAACCGGATGCGGCCCATTACCCCGGTTCGATCCGTGGCTTCCAGGGCGGTCACCAGGGCCTCCGGATCGAGGCTGCCCGCTCTCTGAATGGCTTCCACAAGGATGTAAACCGATTCGTAGGCCGGGGCGGGGCCGTGTCCGGCCTGGATTTCCCGGCCGAAGGCCAGCCGGTAATTTTCATAGAAGACCGTGGCCGGCTCCCAGCGGTCCGAGGGTATGTTTCCCAGTTCGAAAATAACATTCAATGCCCCGGCGATCTTGCCCCCGCCGAATGCCTGCCAGGCCTCTGGGCCCACCATGGGCGATATGAACCCGAACAACAAGGCTTTCCCCTGCCGGGTGTGCCATTGCTCAACAAGGTGGCCGCTTTCGGGCATGTCGAAAATAGGTAGGATCACCTGGGCGTTGTCGGCTTCGGCGGCGTCAAGCCCGGCTGAAAAATCCGACGTCCCCGACGGATAGGTATCGAGACCCACGATGGTCCAGTCGGCACGGTCAAAGTAGAGACGGACCATGAGCGCGGCCGTGCCCCTGGCCCAGGCCACGTCCTGGTTCATGATGTAGACGCGGCTGAATCCGTACTGTTGCTTTAAAAATTTCATGGTGTTGATCAGGTAATCCACCAGATACTTGGCATTTAGGCTGGTTCGGAAGATGTAGCGGTACTTGTGGTTTTTTAGAATCTTTGCATCCGAGGCCGGGGACATGGCGATGGCTCCCAGCAGGGGCACTCGGTGGCGGGCGATGACATCCATACTGGCCAGCAGCACCTCGGAGCGGAAAGGTCCCACCACGATGGCATCAACGTTTTCCTCGACTATCAAACGCTCCAGGCGCCGAACCGATTCGGCTACCGTCGCGCCGGCAGAGGCCTCGTGCAGGTCCTTTGCCGTAATGCGCAGCGGTCGCCTTGTCTCGCCGAGGCGCACCCCACCCTGGGAATTAATTTCGGATACGGCCATTTTTACCGCATTGAAACTTTCCCGTCCTTCCAGCGTCGTCAGGGAGGTGGCCACACCCAGCACGATCTCCTCGGCCGCATGACCGTCGCAAGCAGAAAAGTACATCAAAAGGACCAGACAAACCCCGGCCAAACCAGATAGTGTCGATTTTTGGACCATGGGTAGCGTCTATCAGATGGCAAACCGATTATCAAGCCGGCCGCTTGCATGGATTTCCGTTGACAGCGGCTCCCCTGCCGCCCTATGAAATCTTCCATGAAATTCAGGTTTTCCATCTCCCTGAAACTTCTGGTGCTCATCTTGCCGCTTATTTGCCTGCCGATTGCCGCAGTCGGTTATTTCTCCTATCAGGCCTCTGTCGAGCGGGTAGACCGTTTGGTGCGCCATGAGCAGATGATTCAGGTAGAGACCACGGCTGCCGTGATCAACGACATCTTCTATTATTGCCGGCTCGATCTGGTCACCATTGCAAGCCTTCCGGTTCTGGAAGACTACCACCATGCCCGGGCGTTCCGGCTGTCGGCCGAGGCCGAATTCAATCATGACAATGTCGTTCGGCTTTTCAGCGACTTCATCGCCCGGACACCCTACTATCGAAGGATCCGGTACATAGATCACACCGGTGTCGAGCTGATCACCGTCACCCACCGCGGGCCGGAAAACGGTCGCTACGACCAGGGGGCGGACACCTTTTTCACGCAGGTTGTCAACGCCGGGGCCGACGAGATCCTCGTTTCCGAGATCGTCGCCCGTTCGGACGGCGGTCTGGAGATCCACTGGTCCAAGGCGATTTACAGCGGACTGCGGGAATTTACCGGGGTGGTGGTGATCGACCTGGATTATGGGAAAATCATCGAAAAAGTACGGGATATCCAGGTTGAGCAGCGTGGGTACGCATTCTTGATCGATTCCCAGGGTCGGCTCATTGCCCATCCCCGATTTGCCCCCTTCAGCCTTCATCTGGGAAACTATCCCACCGAAAGCCTCAGAGAGATGATCGTGGAGATGATGACCGGCGCCAGTGAATGGCGGGCCTATAGTTTTGAAAGCGAGGAAAAGGTAGCCGCGTTTGCGCCGATTCCCATCATGAAATGGTCCCTTGGGGTCACCATCCCCCGGGCGGTGTTCAAAAAGGAGGCCCAGGCAATTCAGAAACGGGTGGTGCAGGCGGTGATTCTGACCCTGCTGTTTGCTGTGGCCGGCGTTACATTGCTCACCTGGGTGCTGCTCAAGCCGGTTCGCACTTTGGTCAGTGCCACCGAGCGCATCGCCGGCGGTGATCTGAGCCATGAAATTCCGATCCACTCAACGGACGAACTGGGGGATCTCACCCGCTCGTTCAACCATATGGTGAAAAACCTGGCCTGGATTCAAAATGAGTTGGTGCGCTCGGAAAAACTGATTTCGCTGGGAAGGCTCTCGGCCGGCGTCGCCCACGAGATCCGCAACCCCTTGAACGCCATGAAAGGGGCCATGGTCTACCTTCAGCGCCGACGATGCGACGATGCGCTGGTGCAAGAATACACCCGTCTTGTCGCCGAAGAAATTGACCGGCTTAGCCTGGTGGTCACCGAATTTCTCTATTTCGCCCGGCAAGCCCAACCCAAACGGGCGGCCACCAGCATCAACCGGCTGATCGTTTCCACCCAGCAGCTATTCGAAGAACGGGCCAGCCAAAGCGATATCCGTTTTCACAACCAATTGGATGCAGGGTTGCCCGAGATGGCAATCGATCCCCACCAGTTCGAACAGGTCCTGGTCAACCTGGTCATCAACGCCATGGACGCTTTGCCGGAAGGCGGAGACATCACCTTTTCCACGCGGATGTTAAAAGACCCTGACCCGTTGGGAAGCCGCCGGCGCTGCCGCCTGGAGGTCCAGGACAATGGCGTCGGCATCTCGGAAGAGCAGATGAAAAATATCTTCGACCCCTTTTTCAGCACCAAGGAGGATGGCACCGGTCTCGGGCTTCCCTTGAGCCTGGGTATTGTGGAGAACCACGGCGGCACCATCCGGGTTGAAAGCGAGGAAGACGTTGGTACGACCGTAATCATCGAGTGGCCGCTAGCAGGCATCAGTGAAGCACCAGCAGGGAATCCAGGAGGATCTGCATGAAGACCATACTTGCTGTCGATGACCAGAAAAACAGTTTGAAGGTGCTCGCTGCCATTTTGACCGACGAAGGCTACACGGTGCTTCAGGCCACCAACGCCCAAAAGGCCCTCGAAATATATAACGGCGGCCAGTCCATCCATGCGGTGATTTCGGATCTCAAGATGCCGAAGATGGACGGCCTGGCCCTGTTCAGGGCCATGGGCGCCAACGGTCAGGCTCCCCCGTTTATCATCATGACGGCATATGGGACGGTAAAGTCGGCGGTCCAGGCGCTCAAAGAAGGCGTCACCCACTACCTGATCAAACCGCTCGATTACGAAGAACTGTCTATCGTGCTGGTAAAGGCCATCCGGGAGCGGGAAATGTCCCTGGAACTCGACTCCCTCAAGGAGCAGGCGCGCAAGGAGGATGCCTTTCACGGCATCATCGGAAACAGCCGCCAGATGACCGACATTTTCGAAATGGTCAGAACCGTTGGCCCCACCGATGTCTCGGTACTCATTTATGGAGAAACCGGCACCGGTAAGGAGCTGCTGGCCAGAGCCCTGCACCTTGAAAGCAGCCGACACCGGGCGGAAATGGTCTGCATCAATTCAGCGGCCTTGGCAGAAAACCTCCTGGAGGCCGAGCTCTTCGGTTATGTCAAAGGGGCGTTTACCGGTGCGGTCAGCGACAGAAAAGGCCGACTGGAGATGGCTCACCAGGGAACTTTGTTTCTGGATGAAATCGGTCAGATGAGTCTGCGGCTCCAGTCCAAGCTGCTGCGGTTTCTTCAGGAGATGACCTTCGAGCCGGTGGGGGGCACGACCATTAAGCGGGTGGATGTCCGGATCCTGGCCGCAACGAATCTGGATCTGCAGAAAGAGTTTGAAAAGGGCCGGTTTTTGCGGGACCTCCTGTACAGAATCGAGGTGATCCGTATCCAGCTCCCAGCGCTTAGACAGCGCAAGGAAGACATCTGTCTGCTCGTGCAGCACTTCATCGCCCAGTTTGCCCGGAAACATCAAAAAGCGCTGCAGGGTATCGAACCGGAAGCCGTGAAGGCCCTGGTGGGTTACTCCTGGCCGGGCAATGTCCGGGAGCTGAAAAACTACATCGAACGGGCCGTGATCCTTTCTAAAAAAGCCAAGCTCGGTCGGGATGATCTTCCCGACATCTGCTTGGCAGACACATGCGACCCGGTGGGGGAGAAGCGCTGCCTTGCGATTTCCTCACGCCCTGAAGCGGGTGTCACGCTTCAGGAAATGGAAAAAGAGCTCATTTGTTCCACCTTGTCGCAGTGCAGGGGCAATAAGAGCAATGCCGCCCTCAAGTTGGGCATTTCCAGAAAGGCCCTGTACGAAAAAATCGCCCGCCACGGGATCCGCTGATTCAGGTCGATCGGTTTTGACCCTTTTGAGGGCGGGTAGCCTTCCGATTGAAATTCTGAATTTTTTTTCTCGCAATAACGAAATTTTTCCATACCTTTCCCTTGCCATCGAGCCGCCAATTTTATTTTCACACTGAATTTATTAACAAATTTTTCTACCTGGTTTAATTTGCATGATTATTGCTTATGAGGTTGTTGGGTGCTGCTTATGCCCTGTTGGAAGCCGGTTGACGTCCAACGGGTCGACGGGAAGAGCCTTATCCCAATGAATGAAGAAAACCCATTCGGAGAGGATCAATACGATGATTGAAAGAAAAGATAATTATCCGACCCTGCGAGACTATCAAGATATTGACGAACGCAGTGGACGGGAGAGGCGCAAAGCCCATACCATGCTTGACCCTGATATGGACAGACGCAAAGCAGACAGGCGCAAAAAACGGCAGCGACATGCAGTTGCCGGGCGGTAGGCGCAGCCGCCGTCGGCGCAAACGCCGCTTTTGCGGTCAACCCGGCAGGGAGCGTGTGCCGGTCGATTCCCATCACTCCGGTGGGAGCGAAGGCGGAGGCGCGTTCAGCGCTTGGCACAACACATAAGCCGCCTGCAGGGCGGATGTGGGGCACAAGGGGAAGCAGGCTTTGCAGTTCCAGCACTCCTTGGCGGCGATTTCGGGGATGAAGCTGATCTCCCGCCTGGTTCCCCGGTCAACGAATCCAACCGCATGTTTCTTGATGACCTCGTCACAGTACCGCACACACAGCCCGCAGTGGATGCAAAATGAGGCTTCCTGTTCAAAACGATCTCTGTCGGCGCCGTATTCTTTGGCCAGAGCCTGCAATTCCCAGGCATCGGGCGCATGCGCCAGCAACAGTTCCAAGATCATTTTGCGGGTTTTGTCTATTTTGGCGGACCGGGTCCTGACCACCAGGTCGGCTGCGACCGGGTAAACGCAGGCGGCAACCAGCCTGGTCCAGCCTCGAAGGTCGACCTCTACCGTGCAAATCCGGCAGCCTCCGTACGGTTCCAGCTGTTCATGGTGACATAGGGTCGGGATATCGATCCCTGCCGTTTGGGCGGCCGCTACCAGGGTCATGCCTTCTGTGGCGTAAACCGTTTTGCCATCGATCTGGAGACGAATTTTGTTCATTTCTGTTTGCTCTCTCTGGCGATCATTCGGTCTTCTTCAGGGATGGGCGGTGGAACCGGCTCACCGGAAAGCTTCATCACCGCGCCAAAACGGGAGGGACAGGCGTCAAAACAGGTCCCGCATTTGGTGCATTTTTCCTGAACGACGACGTGAACCTGTCTTTTCCCGCCGATGATTGCATCGGACGGGCATTGTCTGAGGCAGATCATGCAGGCCGTGCACTTGAGCGGGTCGATGTAAAAGGAGATCAACTCCTTGCAGGAGAGGGCCGGGCAGCGTCGCTCCTGGATGTGGGCTTCATACTCATCCCGGAAGTATTGCAACGTGCTCAGAAACGGGTTGGGGGCGCTTTGGCCCAAGGCGCACAGGGAGGCATCTTTGGCTACTTCGGAGAGCTCCTGCAGGAGCTCGATATCGCCCGCCTTGCCGTTGCCCTGGGTGATATTGGTGAGAACCTTGAGCATTTGGCGCATGCCTTCCCGGCAGGGGACACATTTGCCGCACGACTCATCGGTGAGAAAATTCAGGAAGTACCTGGCCACATCCACCATGCAGGTATCTTCATCCATCACGATCATTCCGCCTGAACCCATCATGGAGCCGACCTTGGAGAGTTCGTCGAAACCTACCTCCAGATCAAGCAGACTTTCGGGGATACACCCACCGGAAGGTCCCCCGGTTTGCACCGCTTTGAACTTTTTGCCGCCGGGGATGCCCCCGCCGATTTTATGGATGATATCTCTCAGGGTGATGCCCATGGGGACTTCAACCAGGCCGGTATTGGCTATCTTCCCCACCAGAGAGAAGATCTTGGTGCCTTTGCTGCCTTCGGTTCCGAACTGGGTAAACCAGTCCGCGCCGCGGTTGATGATCAGGGGCACATTGGCCCATGTTTCGACATTGTTCAAAACGCTGGGCCTGTCCCAAAGGCCCTTGACGTTGGAGCGGATATACTTGGGTCTGGGCTCTCCCGGCCGGCCCTCCAAGGCCGTCATCAGCGCGGTCGATTCGCCACAGACGAAGGCGCCGGCCCCCTGGTGCACCGTGACCGTGAAATCAAAGCCCGAGCCCAGGATGTCCTTGCCGAGAAAACCATACGCCTCAGCGCGCTCGATGGCGAGGGTAATATTCTCCACGGCCAGGGGGTATTCCTGCCGGACGTAAACATAGCCTTCGTGGGAGCCGATGGCATAGGCGCCGATGATCAGTCCTTCGAGAATGGAATGCGGGTTTCCCTCAAGCAGAGCGCGGTCCATAAATGCCCCAGGATCGCCCTCATCAGCGTTGACGATCACATATTTGATTTCCTCGGGAGCGTCGCGGGACCCTTCCCATTTTCTCCCGGCCGGGAATCCGCCGCCGCCTCTGCCTCTCAGCTTGGATTTTTTGACCTCCTCCAACACTGCTTCTGGGGTCATCCCGAAGAGAACTTTGGCCAGTGCCGAGTACCCGCCGATGAACAGATAGTCGTCGATGGTTTTTGGATCGATTTTGATGTTGCTGCCGATGATGTGCCGTTTCTGATGCTTGTAAAATGGGATATCGGATTCAAACGTCGTTTTCTCGCCGGTGGACGGTTCGACATAAAGCAGACGCTCGACGACCGTCTTCTCCTTGATGGTCTGGGAGATGATTTCCGGGACGTCTTCAGGTTTGACCTGGAGGTAACATATCTCCTCGGGATAAATAACCACAACCGGACCCCGCTCGCAAAATCCAGGGCACCCGGTTCCCTTGATCTGCACCCTGGCGGTCAACCCTTGCGTTTCAAGCTCGGTCTTAAAGGCGGCGATGACTTCCGCCGCACCGGAGGCAAGACAGCCGGCGCCGGCGCAAACTGAAATACAAGGTGTGCTGGGGTCTCTGGTGGAAAGCAGCTCTTTTCGGAATTGCTCAAGTTCTTCAGGCGAATTTATCCGCGCCATGATTTTCCTCTATTCATAGTTTTTTTAACACATCCACGGTCATGGCCGGCCCCATCTTGCCGTGGGCCTTTCCATCGACTTCCATTACCGGTCCTAGTGCACAACATCCTAAACAGTTGACGGTTTCCAGGCTGAACTTCAAATCCAGGTCCGTTTCACCGGGTTTAATGCCGATCAGATCCTGGATGGTGTCCAGGAGGCGCGGGGCACCCCGAACATGACAGGCCGTGCCCATACACAGGTGAATCTCATGACGCCCTTTGGGAACCAAACTAAAGGCCTTGTAAAAGGTTGCGATATGCTGAATGCGGGTCAACGGGACCTGCAGTCTTTCGCTGATCCGCTTTAACGCCGCCGCGGGCAGCCAATGGTTTTCGCTTTGAATTTCCAAAAGCACCTGAATGAGAGAACTGGCTTCGCAGTGATGCTTGTCAATGATCTGATCGACCCTACCGTTTTCCATGACCCCCCCCCTTCCAAATCGTTTCTCCAAATACCCCGCCCGGGCCCCGACCTCAAGCGTGGGCATATCGCTTCAGGTCTTGATCGTAACGGACCAGTCCCTGCCTGGATGACAGGTTGAGGTGCTTGGCGGTTTGAGATGGTTTCAGGCCCAGCATCTCAGAGATTTCGGCGGTAGAACGGGGGCTTTCCTGAAGAAGGAGCATAATCTGGCTGACTGCCAGTTTATCGACGATCAAGGTTTGAAATAACCGGTTTACGCGGTCACTGCTGAAAAAACGATCATACTCGGCTTCCGTTTTGAACCGCACCCGCAGCTTCTCCCTTTCAACCAGCTTGAGGTAGGGGATCAGTCGGGTTGCCGCCTCCAGTTTGGTTTTTAACTGCTTTTCGTCCAGGCCTTCCTCGCTTCCGAGGGGCCCCAATTTTTTCAGCTCTTTGGAAAAGTCGTTCATCACTTCAGCGAAACGGATTCCTTCGGAGGCGGATATCCATTCGAGCCGCAAGCGTGCAGGGTTGACACCGATGTGTTCGAGCAGTTTCCGGCACAGGTGCATCAGGCTCAACGCATCGTAATTGCCCTCGGTAATATAGTGGCATTCACCCAGCCAGCAGCCGCCGATGAAGACCCCGTCATTTCCATTGGAGAAAGCCCGGAGAATAAAGGCCAAGTCGACTCTGCCGGTGCACATGAGTCGGACAATCTTAATGTCAGGTGTGTATTGTAGTCTGGAAACTCCAGCTAAATCAGCAGCTGAGTAGCCTCACCAATTGCACAAGAAGCCCAAAACTTTCGGCTTGAAGTTAATTCCTGGTCCCATTTTTCTATCTCTCTCCTGATTGCGTCGTTCCCGGCGGGTTGACAGGTGGCCTGCAGCACGGTCCGGACCTTCAGCGCCGAATCGTCAGCGGGTCGTTTTAGGCAGCGTCAATCTGGCAAAGGACCTCCTCATCGGTAAAATGCTTCAGACAGATGGCCTCGGTCGGACACTTGGCATTGCACAGGCCATCGCCCTTGCAGAGAATGGCGTTCACCCGGGCCTTTTTGCCGTGTGCGGAGTCATGAAATTCGATGGCGCCGTAGGTGCACGCTGAAATACAGGCCCCGCAGGATATACACTTGTCCTCATCGACCGCGCAGACCGCGCCCGATGCGGTGACCGACTGCTGTGAGAGCAGCGTGATGGCTCGACCGGCGGCTCCGTAGGCCTGGCTGATGGTTTCCGACATGTGTTTGGGATAGTGGGCGGTCCCACACAGGAAGATGCCTTCCGCGGCAAAGTCGACAGGTTTCAACTTGACGTGCGCTTCCTGAAAAAAGCCGTCCGGGCTCAACGGCACCTTGAACAATTGAGCGATTGTCTGGCTCTGGGCCGAAGGGATCACAGCGGCCGCCAAAGCGAGGAAATCGGCATCGATAGCAATGCGCTTGCCTAAAATGGGATCGGTCGCGGTCACTCTTAAGAACGGCTGTCCATCTTCCTTAACCGGTTCCACCTCAGGCTTGTCCTGCGGTTCATAGCGGATGAACCTGACATCCTTATTGGATGCTTCGCGATAGTAGTCTTCGGTAAAGCCATACGTTCTGATATCGCGAAAAAGGATGGTTATATCGATCTGGGGGTTTATCTCTTTTAACTTCAGTGCGTTTTTTATTGACTGGCTGCAACAGATCCGAGCGCAGTAATTTCGATCCGTCTGTCGGCAGCCCACACATTGGATCATTACCACGCTTTGGGCGCTGACCAGCTCTTTTTGAGCGTTGGCGATTCGATCTTCCAACTCCAGGTGGGTCAACACCCGGTCATCTTGCCCGTAGAGGTATTCACTGGGTTGATATATCTCGGCCCCAATAGCGATGATGGCTGCTCCATGGTGGATCTGTTTGACCCGTCCTTCAGAAGTTATCGTGGTGACGAAATTTCCGACATAGCCGGAGACATCGCTGATGGTGGCGTCAAGCGACACATGGATCAGCGGGTGGCGATACACGTTGCGGGTCAGATCGCGCAAATAGGACTGAACGTCCAACCCATCCAGGGTATAGTGGATCCGTCGCACCATTCCGCCGAGATCGGAATCTTTTTCCACCAGGAAAACCTCATAGCCCTGGGAGGCCATGGCCAGGGAACTGGTCATGCCGGCCAGGCCACCGCCGACCACCAGGGCTTTTTTGTTGACCGGCAGTTCAAACTCCTGCAACGGTTCCAAGCGGGTGGTTCGGGCCACGGCCATTCGGACGATATCCTTTGCTTTCTGGGTGGCATCTTCTTTTTCCCGGGAGTGGACCCAGGAGCAATGCTCTCTGATATTTGCCATTTCAAAGAAATACTGATTGATACCGCCTTCCCGCAGCGTATCTCGGAACAACGGCTCGTGGGTTCTGGGGGTGCAGGCGGCGACAACCACGCGGTTGAGCCCTTTTTCGCGGATGGTACCGGAGATTTGCTGGGCGGCATCGGTAGCACAGGCAAAGAGGCTCTCTTCGGCGTGGACGACATGGTCCAGGGTCAAGCAGTAGTCAACCACCGACGGGACATCCACCACCCTGCCGATATTGGCCCCACAATGACACACAAATACACCCACCCGGGGAGGCTCACCCGATACATCCCGCTCGGGCGGATAGAGTCGCTCTTTGGCCAGATTGCCTCGCCGGGAAGCCAGGAGTTGGCCGCAAAGCGCGTGCGCCCCGCTGGCGGCCACCACCGATTCGGGAATGTCCAGCGGGCCCTGGAAGGCCCCGCTGACAAAAACCCCCGGGCGGGTTGTCTCAATCGGGCTAAACGGACCGGTTTTACAGAAGCCGTGAGCATTGAGTTCAATTCCGAAGGTGTCGGCCAATCGCCTGGCATCGGCCGGTGGGTTCAGCCCGACGGATAAGACGACCAGGTCGAACTCCTCCTCCTTGACCCCATCGGCAGTCGTTGCGTAGCGTATGGTTACATTCTTGGTTTCGGGGATCTCTTTGCCGATGGAGACGTAGCTCCGAATAAAACGCACCCCGGGGAGGTTTTCCGCGCGTTGATAGAATCGCTCGAAATCCTTGCCATAGGAACGGATATCGTTGTGGAATATCGCGGCCTCGATTTCAGCGTCATGGTCCTTGGCCAGAATAACCTGCTTCTGGGTGTAGGAACAGCATACGGCGGAACAGTAGCTGTTTCCGCCTGGGGTCATCTGCCTGGAACCGACACAGTGGATCCAGGCTATTTTGTGGGGGTGTTTCTTGTCGGAAGGGCGTCGGATCTCACCTTCGAAGGGCCCGGTGGCGCACAGCAGCCGTTCAAAATCCAGGCTGGTGACCACGTTTTCCATTTTGCCGTAGCCGTAGTCGCCGCGTTTGGCGGGGTCGAAGATCTCGTAGCCCGGCGCCAGAACCACCGCGCCGACCTTGACTTGGACCGTCTCGGCCTTTTGGTTGAAATCAATGGCGTAATTTTTACAGACCGCTTGGCAAATCGTACATTTTTTGCCTTCCAGGTAGAGGCAGTGGTCGTCGACATAGGTGACCAGCGGCACTGCCTGGGAAAAATAGATGTGAATGGCTTTGTTCGTCGACAAGTTCTGGTTGTAGGGGTCCGGCACCAAAACCGGACAGTACTCGACGCAGGTCGTGCAGCCCGTGCAACGGTCCTCGATCACGTATCGGGGCTTTTTGATCAGGGTGATCGTGAAGTCTCCGGCTTCCCCATCGACACGGTCCACCTCGGTATAGGTGAGGATCTCTATGTTGGGATGCCGGTCGCATTCGATGAACTTGGGCGATTCAATGCACATAGAACAATCGTTGGTGGGGAAGGTCTTGTCGAGCTGGGCCATCTTGCCGCCGATGGTTGGCGCTTTTTCGACCAGGTAGACTTTATAACCGGCTGTGGCCAAGTCGAGAGCTGCTTGAATCCCGCTGATTCCTCCGCCGACAACCATCACATCTCCAAAATGGCTGTCAGTCGGTATGTTAATCGGCTGTCCTGCGAGGGTTTCTTTTTCCACTGCGCTATATCCTCATGCGGTTGCTTCGGTTTCCTAAATCACTGCCTGGATAATTTCAGTGATGTCCTTGATCTCCGGGGCTGCGCGCTCTTTCAGAGCCAGTCGGCTGTCCTCAAAGTTGGTGATGCAATAGGGACAGGCGGTAACCAGCACCTCGGCTCCGATTCCGACAGCCTGCTCCAGGCGGAGGTCGGAGAATCGCTCGCCCTTATGGGTCTCCATCCAAATCCGGCCGCCGCCGCCCCCGCAACAGAGACTTTCAGCCAGCGAGTCCGGCATTTCGATCAGGTCCAGGCCGGGGATCTGCTTCAAAACGTCGCGAGGCTCGTCGTAGATCCCATTGTGTCGACCCAGATAGCAGGGGTCATGATAGGTCACTTTCTTATCGTAAGCCTGCTTGAGCGTCAGTTTTCCCTGAGTGATCAGCTCGAACAAGTACTGGGCAATGTGAACCACCTCGAAGTTGACTCTGAATTCGGGGTACTCGTTTTTGAAGGTGTGGTAACAGTGCGGGGAAGAAACCAGGATCTTTTTCACGCCACTCTCGATAAATGTCTTGATGTTTTCCCGGGCTAACCGTTTGAATAGATCCTCATTGCCCGTTTTGCGGATGCTTTCACCGCAGCAACTCTCCTTGGTGCCCAATATCCCAAACGCGACGCCGGCCCGGTTTAGAATTTCGGCAGTGGCAGCGGCGACTTTTTTCAAGCGTGGGTCATAACTGAGGTAGCAGCCGGGGAAGTACAGAACCTCCATCTCCTCGGTGAACGGTTTTACGGAGAGGCCCTGGGCCCAGTCGGCTCTTTTTTGGCGTTCTTCACCCAAGGGGTTGCCCGCACCCATGAGGCTGGCACTGACGGTGCGGATCGGAGCCACTGCCGTCGGAAAAACGCCGTATTCTGTGGATATCCTGCGCAGGGAGACCCCCGCTTCAATCTGCTTGACCTCCCGGGGGCATTGCTGAGGGCATCTTCCGCAGGTGGTGCACCGCCACATATCTTCACTTTCAATATCCGTCAAACCGAAGGTGGCCTCGCGGATGATTTTGCGCATACTGAAGGATCTCACCCGGTTCCAGGGGCAGACCGTATCGCACAATCCGCACTGGTAGCATAATTTAAAGGAGTCTCCACCATTGGCTTTGATGACGTCGACAATCTCTTTGAAGGGGGTTACCGTTTCCACGCGCTTCCTCAGTTCTTTTTTTTTTGGCTGTCGGGTTTAACCCTTTTTTGATATGCGGGCCAGGGTATCCGCGATCTGCTGATATCCATATTTGTCTACCAACGATTCGAGCCCGACCTCCATCTCCTGCCGGGGCTCCGCATCTTCGACCGCTTCTTCCCGTTCTTCGTAGATCAGGGCATCCACCAGACACCACTCGACACACAACGGCTTCTCTTCGCCTTCACACATGTCGCACTTGAGAGGAAGACCGGAATCGGGCTCTTTGAAGAGATCCCGGGATGGGCAGGCGGCCCGGCAGAAGGCGCACTCATCGTACTCCTTGCCGTCGATCGTGTATTTGTCACGGCCCATACACTCCGCAGCGGTATAATCTCCCGCGTAGACCGGTACATAAATGTCTTTCAACGGTTCACGAATCACTCGAATACGGGATCTGGCGGGGTTGTTGCCGCTGTATTTGGGTTGGGCGTGGAAAGATGAGCAGATCATTTCGCAGGCCCGGCAGCCATTGCATTTATCGACGTCAATTTTTATGGTTTTAACGATTTTCTTTTTTTTCTCACCGGTCACGGCTGCACCTCCTTCTTCTCCTGGCCTGCCGAAGGGTCAGTGGGCGGTGGATCGCCACTGTCTGAGTAAATGCCCCTCTTTGCGAAATCTTCGAATACGTAATCCAAACCCAATTCATGCAAGGCTGCCTGGGTTGGAATGCCTTGTTCATTCCAGCCTTTGAACTGGTAGTACGTATCCAAAAGCTCCTTTTCAAGTTCGGGAAACCGCTTTTTCCAATGGTTTGCCGGCGGCTTGTCATCTTTGCGTCGCATGCCTCGTCTGATGTTGATGGCCCGCACCAAGGTTCGGTAGCGTTTGGCAGCCTGGCTGAGTTTGTCCCTGTCCATCTCGATCCCGGTCCCCGATGAGATAAATTGGGGGTAGTTGTTCAAATGGTAGGGAGGCTTGAGGGGAAAGGAGGACAAACCGGCGCACATGCCAAGGGCGTCGTCGATGTAGTGCATCCGTTCCTGCCAGTCGACAATATCACAGCACATCTGCGGTGTCGGAAAGTAAGGGATCGACTTCTCTCCCCGCGGCTCCCAATCCAAAAAGTACTGTTTGAACTTTTCGTCGGGCACCTGGATCCAATCCTTTACAAAGGCCTCTCTCTGCTCCATTTCCGGGAATGGGGCCTGAGGGAACTGCCCTTCGATCTGGGTGATGTTGATCTTCTCGCCGGTGGCATACATGAGGAAATAGATCGGGTTGAGCATGGACAGCTTGAGGGGGAGCTGCTCATGTTTCTTGATGTTGTTGTGTGCATATTCCTCTGCCCCGTTGCCGATTTGTTTGGCCGCCCAATAGGTGCCGTTGGCCAGAACGTCGCCGATCCCTTCGCGCCGAACAATCCGGTCCAGCAGCCAGTAGAATCGACCCTCGTTGTCGTCCGGCAAACCAGGAAAGTCATCCTTGGTCAATATACCGTTTTCCAACAGCTCGAGGGCGAAAGCCATGACCTGGGGGGCCGAGAAGCCGTCCACCCCGTACTCCGTGGCGCTTTGCGCGATACCCAGACCAAATTCCAGGTCAGAAAAGGCCGCCATGGCATAGGTCAGTTTCGTAAAGCATTTCATCATATAGGTCGGGCGCCCCGGCGGTGAAATGGTCGCTCCGCAGGTCATGGGACAGTTATAGCAGCTGATCAGCCGGGTGCGCATACTGTCCAGGGTTTCCATCCACGATGCGGCGATCTCCTCGGTCCAGAAATCTTTGATGCGGACGCGGGAATTGCCCCACATGAAATTCTCGGTGTGCCACTTCTCATCATGGACCTTCATCTCCTGCGGGGACCCAAGGCCGGCTAAGATCGGCATCACCCCCGGAATGGGGTTGGCGTTGCGGAATTTGATGTAGGCTAGCACCTCGTTGCACAGCGACATGAATTCGGATGGCTGGGCGATATTGATATCCCGGGTGCCCCTTACAGCGATCGCTTTCAAACCCTTGTCTCCCATAACGGCGCCGATTCCACCTCGGCTGGCACTGGACTTGCTCTGTTCGATGGATGCAAAATAGACTCGATTCTCACCGGCCAGGCCGATGGCCGCCACTTGGGCCTTGGGCTCGTTCAACTCCCGGCGAATCAGTTCGGAGGTTTCCAGGGCGCCCTTGCCCCTCAAATGCGAGGCATCGCGTATTTCCACTTTGTCGTTGTTGATCCACAGATACACCAGCTCGGGGGATTTGCCGCGCAGGACCACCTTGTCATAACCGGCATATTTCAATTCCGGCGCCCAAAAGCCGCCCATCATTGAAAAGGCCATCAACTGGGTCTGCGGCGAGATGGTGGATACAATGGTGCGGTTGCAACCGGTGGCCGGGGTGCCGCATAAAAGGCCGGCGGCAAATATCAGCAGATTGTCAGGAGAAAACGGCTCGACCTCAGGCGGAACCCGCTCCCACAACAATTTGGCGTTGGTCCCCAGACCTCCCAGGTAAAGCTCGGTGTCCCTCGGGTCGGTCTCAACCCGTTCGATATTTCCCCGGGTCAGATCCACCTCTAAATTAAACCCTGTCTCGGCGTACCTCATTTTTTTACCCCTTCTACTTGAATCCGTGCTTCTATTTGGTTGATCTGGAATTTAAAAAAACCGTCGGTTCTGCTTTTTATCAACCGATGCGAACGGCAGTGACGCCATCAACCGCCCCACCCGAAGGCAACCGATTTCGGCCAAAAGGCCGGGCGCGACCCATTTTTAGCTATAAATTAGGATCATCCGGCCGCGTTCATGAGCGGCCGCCGGCCCCGTCCCAGCAGGTAGACCGCCAGGCCCACCACCACGGCCGGCAACGCCAGCAGCGTATTCAGCACCCAGACCACCACGGCCTGGCCCGGGAAGCGCCACACCGCCAGCGCCGCGCCCAGCCACAACCCGAGCGCCACGCCCGCCAGGCAGGCGGTGCCGCTGACCTGCAGCGACAGGCCCACGATCTGCACCAGCGCCGGGTCCAGTTTCAGGATCAGCGCCGTGGCCAGAGCCAGGCTCTCGGTGACGGTGTTCATGGGCTCGGCGGGAGCATCGGGGCCGGGGCGGCCAGCGGGAGGGGTGGACGAAGCTGCGGATTCTCGCC
>JAWOIA010000086.1:0-4212 GCA_046484885.1 Desulfosarcina sp.
GCGGCACCTGGAGCGAGTGGGCCGAGGCCTGCCGCGAAGGGGAGCCAGCCGGCTGCAATTTCAACTGGGCAGAGCCGCTCACCGAGATCGTGTTGCTGGGCAATATCGCCATTCGCACCGGTAAGCTGCTGGAATGGGACGCCGCCCAGGGGACATTCACCAATTCGCCCGACGCCAACCGGCAATTGCACGACGACTACCAGAACGGTTGGTCGCTTGAGGCCGTGTGAAGCATCCGCGCTTCCTGGCCCGTCACTGGCGGCGAATCCTCCCCGAATTGCGGCAGCGGGGCCGCGAGACGGATCCAATGTTCCGGCGATGGTTCGAATCCGCCGGCCGTGCTACTGTTCCCTGATCCCAAATATCGACCCATATGCGAGACCATACGAAACTCCGTGCGTTCGAACTGACTGACCAGTTGGCCATCTGCGTGTATCAGGCGACCTCCGGCTTCCCGTGGGCGGAGATGTTCGGACTAACCCGGCTTCCGTAGGAAAGCCGGGTTAGAGGCCTTGAAAGCTGGACGGATTCCGTTAACCACCGGCACGGTTTCGCGGCCTGCGAGCAGGTTGGCCAGGTGCTCGGCCATCAGACCCACGGTGCACTCGGCTACGGGGCGCAATCCCGGCCGATTTCACCTTGAACAACCCCCTCGGTTCGGCGATCCTGCCCAGCACGCGAAAAGGCAAACTCCCATGAGTAACCCCTGGTCAGGGGACGTTTGGCATGAAACCGTTTATTTCTCAAGTCGTTCTCTCTTCAATGGTTATCAGTTGTGCGGTTTCGACCGCCCCCGCCGGTGACGATAAGACAGCCTCCGCTCCTGATATCACCTGGGTTAGGATAGACGACCCCGGTTTTAAGGGCCAGATGAGCAAATTTGAGATAACGAATGCTCAATATGCCAGATATCTCAATGACGCCCTGGCCGCGGGCAAGATTGTGGTTGACGGGGCTGCCGTTCGGGATAAAGCCGGACCTTACAGAGGAGAAAACTATTATCGCACCGACGGGCCGGCGTTTAATTACATCGATGCCGTTGACGGCGGAAAATCAAGAATCAGCTTTGATGGGACAACCTTCGCCGTGGTCAGCGGCTTTGAAGATCATCCGGTGACCTTTGTCAGTTGGTACGGCGCAATGGCCTTTGCCGCCTGGTACGGGTGGCGTTTACCGACCGAGTGGGAATGGCAGGCGGTGGCCGATTACGACGGCAGCTATACCTATGGCTGCGGCACCGAGATCAACAGCACAAAAGCCAATTATGAACGCACCATTTTCCCTCACGGCACAACCGACGTAGGACAGTTTGGCGCCTTTGGCTATGGCGTGGCTGACATGGCCGGCAGTGTCGCCGAGTGGACCAGTTCGCGGTGGAATCCGCTGTACACGCTTGTCGTGTATCGCGGCGGGGGCTGGCACTGCGGCGCCAACCTGTGCGAGGTGTCGCGACGTGATCTTCTTATACCGGGTGCGATGTGGCCCAACATCGGGTACCGTGTCTGCCGCTAAGTGTCACGTAACGCCGTATCATCCAGAACTGACCTGCATCACTCTGAATTCAGAACACTCGGCCGCAATGCCCCCTGGTGCGGGTTCAAGGTGCATGAATGTCGGGAAGCAGCCGTCCATAACGATTGGGTAAAACTGTATTTTACCGGAGATTTAAAATGACACGTCAAAAACAGTGCAGCGCAGTCGTCTGTTCCATACTTCCTTTTGTTTTTGGCCTCGGCACCGTTCATGCCGCCGCTCCCATCGATATCGGCTCGCACAAACAGCTCTTCATTGACGACAAGTTCATTGCCTCCAGCAACGGCATTGAGCTGACGATGAACACCCCGGCAAAAATCGGCCAGCCTGTCCTGGCCAGCGATATGCCGTGGGATGATGAAGAGAGCGCATCCGTGGGCTGGTATTCCTCCGTTATCAAGGACGGCGACAAAATTCGCATCTGGGGTTCCGGCCAGGCCCTGTTGCCGGTGCGTATGGAACCTGGCGGGCCGGTGGTCAACCTGCTGCCCTATGCCGAATCGACCGACGGCATCCATTTCACCAAACCCGACCCCGCCTTGATTGCCTATGACAAAGCGACCGCTGAGATCGAAAAACACGGCGACATTCATGGGACTGGTGTCTGGATCGACCCCAAGGCTCCGCCGTCACAGCGCTATAAAACCCAGGCCAAATACGCCTATACCCCCCCCGACGGAACCACACGAGCGGGCATCCGCTTCCTTGCCTCGCCCGACGGGTATAACTGGACCGTTTTCTCCACCCAGAGCCTCGGCGCCGTGGACACCCAGACGGTGGTGTTCTGGGATGAGGCCGAGCAGAAATACCTGATGTACACCCGCGACAATCCCGGCGGCGGCACGCCCTTGCGCCGCCGAGTCGTCCGCCGCATTGAATCCAGGGATCTGCTGGATTGGGAAAACGATGTCTATGTCATGGACGCAGACGCCATCGATAACAGCCTCCACAACACTCCTACACCCCAGCCGCCGGTAGATTACTACGGCGCAACCGTCTTTAAATACCCCGACACCGGTTCCGACAGTGCCTATATTATGATGGCCCATGCCTACTGGCACTGGCAGGGCCGTCCCGAAGAGGACCAGCGCGGCAACCCGTCATACCATACGTTCAGCCAGGTCGTGCTGGCCCCGGCCAAAATTGACGTGCGGCTGTTGACCAGCCGTAACGGCATTGATTTTCTCCGTCAAGGCAACCGAAAACCCTTCATTGCACCGGGTCTTAGGGGGACCCACTCCTCAAAGTTTGTCTGGTCCTTGCCCGCCCCGATCCGCATGGGCAACGAGCTCTGGGTCTATTATGTCGGCGATAACCGCGATCACGACGGCTTCATCGACCCCGCCGCTTCCGGACATAGACGTTCCATCGAGCGGGCGATCCTGCGGCTGGACGGCTTCGTCTCCGCTGATGCGGCCTACACCGGTGGCGAAATCATCACACCGCTGATTCAGTTTTCCGGCCGAAAGCTGGAACTGAACATGGATCCCGGAGGCGGCGGATTTGTCCAGGTCGAACTGCTGGACGAAAACAGCCGGCCCATCCCCGGCTATACGCGAAGAGAGGCCACCCGCCTCTATGACAATGCGGTCAATGTGACCGTGACCTGGGGTGACAACAACAGCGTGGCCGCTTTCGCCGGAAAGCCTGTCAAGCTCCGCTTTCTGATGCGCGACTGCAAACTCTACGCCTTCCAGTTCGTCGACCGAAACGATTGAAGACCGCGAAGCGCACCTGGGGTCAACCGGCCGAATGGTGCGACTACTCGGGCACGGTGAACGGCCAGCGCGTCGGCATCGTCCTGATGGCCGACCCGGCGAACTTCCGCCCGGCGCGGTGGCACAATCGCGACTACGGCCTGATGGTGGCGAATCCCTTCGGTCAGGAAGCGATGAAACAGGGAGCCAAAAGCCGCGTGACGGTCAAACGCAGCGAGTCCTTCCGTTTGCGCTTCGGCGCGGCGATTTACCAAGGACCGATTGAAAATGTTGCCGCGTTGTACCAGAGCTTCCTGGGCAGGGTGTCCGCCCGGCGATGACAGCTCGATACCCTTGCGGCTGGCCTGAGAAAAACTGTGCGCGTGGATGTGCAGGAGCGGGGCTGCTGCGACCGGATCAGATGCCCGAAATCAAAAAGCCCGGTCCAGAGCGGGGCACTCGACCGGGCCGGCTTGCTTTCAAGTGTCAGATGGATGACGAGGGTTAACTCACTTGGCTTTGGCCGGTTTGAACTGGATCTTGCCGTCCTGGACCAGGCCGACGTTTTCATAGCCGGCGTACGGGCCTGTAAGCACAATGACGAACACTGCATCTTTGTTATTTGCGCTACCGAAGGGGCCATCGAAGACTTGTCGATCCGATGCTACACCGAGCTCCAGCTCGCCTGAGCCCTGGTTGCACGTATACGTTCCGCTATAGGCAAACATTACTGCCGGATCGGGGGCAAAAATGTCTGGATAAATACGAGCGTAAAGAGCCGGCTCAAGTTGGGCGACGTGGAAACTCACTCCGGCTCCGTGGTCGTTGTACTGAAACTGCCCCTTTATCGCAGTGGGATTTCCCGCCTCATCCGGGTTGACGGCATTGATGACAAACCCGAACGTGGCCTTCTGCGGCGCACCGTGCGGCGGACGATGACCTTGGCGGGCACATACTCCAGTTCCTCGCTAACCTCTTCTCA
>JAWOIA010000093.1:0-4042 GCA_046484885.1 Desulfosarcina sp.
GAAGGCCTTTACCCGGCCATCGACCCGCTGCAGTCCAGTTCCAAGATGGCCACGCCGGGCATCGTCGGCGAGCGGCATTACGGCTTGGCGCAGGAAATCCGGCGGACGCTCGCCCAATACACGCAGCTCAAGGACATCATCGCCATGCTCGGCCTGGAGCAGCTTTCGCCCGAGGACCGCAACGTGGTCGCCCGCGCCCGCCGGTTGGAGCGTTTTCTCACCCAGCCCTTTTTCACGACCGAGCAGTTCACCGGTCTTAAAGGCAAGCTCGTCAGCCTTGAAGACGCGCTTGACGGCTGTGAACGCATCCTGCGCGATGAATTCAAAGACGACCCGGAGAGTGCCCTTTACATGATCGGGGCGATTGATGAAGCAAAACGTAAACCAAAGGATGGGAGGGGCCATGAATCTTAAGGTTCTGCTACCGTTTCGAATCTTCGCCGAGAAAACCGGCGTGACCCGCATCGTAGCTGAGACTCGTGAGGGCTCATTCGGAATCCTGCCCCGCCGACTCGACTGCGTCGCGGCGCTCGCACCCGGAATTCTGATCTACGAAAACGAAATCGAAGGCGAGGTTTACCTGGCCGTGGATGAAGGGGTGCTGATCAAGACCGGCTTGGACGTGCTCGTTTCCGTGCGCAACGCCATCGCCGGAACGGACCTCGACAAATTGCGCGATTCGGTGGAGCGGGAGTTTCTGAACCTGGACGAACGGGAGCAGAGCGTTCGCTCGGCGCTGGCGAAAATGGAAAGCGGTTTTATCCGCCGTTTGACGGAATTCCATCATGACTGACGAATCCAAACAGAAACCGTTGAAGCCGAAGTCTACGCTCAGCCGGGAGGTCGGCACCAAGGCTGCTCGGAAACTCCGTGCGCAACGCCATGTCACCCGAACCGTCTGGTTCGGGCTGGGCATGATGGGGCTGATCGGCTGGTCGGTGGCGATTCCTACGCTGCTCGGCGCGGTGCTGGGTGTCTGGCTGGACCAACGCTATCCGGAAGGCCGATCCTGGACACTGGCCCTGCTGGTTGTCGGCCTTTCGATCGGGTGCTTGAATGCGTGGCATTGGGTGACCAAGGAAGACAGGGCCATGCGGGAGGAACAAGAGGATGACGATGAATGAGACGTTGCGTCTGGCACCGGTTTTGGTGACGGGCGTTTTGCTCGGTGCGATGTTTTTCGGCGGCCTTTGGTGGACGGTTCGCAAGGGCGTTTCGTCCCAACGGCCGGCACTTTGGTTCTTCGGCAGCCTGCTGCTGCGAATGAGCATTGCCCTGGCCGGATTTTATTTTGTTTCCGACGGTCATTGGGAGCGGTTGCTGGTGTGTCTCCTTGGATTTGTGACGGCACGCCTGATCGTGACGCGGCTCACCCGCCCGCCGGTCGAACCCCGAAACGCTCCGGCAAAGGAGGCCTGTCATGCACCTTAGTCCCGATGAGATCATCTTCTGGCAATTCGGCTTTCTGAAGCTCAACGCCACCATTGTGTTCACGTGGGGACTGATGTTCGTACTGGCCGTCGGGTCAAAACTCATCACCCACAAAATTTCCACCGGTCTTACGCGTTCCCGCTGGCAGAATCTGCTGGAAATCGTCGTCACCCTGACCGAGAAGCAAATCGAAGAAGTGGGCCTCCGCCACCCGAAAAAATATCTCCCCTTTTTGGGCACGCTCTTTCTGTTCGTCGCCCTGGCGGCCCTGTGCACCGTCTTTCCCGGCTACGAGCCGCCGACCGGCTCGCTCTCGACCACCGCGGCACTCGCGCTGTGCGTGTTTGTGGCGGTGCCGCTTTTCGGCATCATAGAACGGGGCTGGGGCGGGTACCTCAAGTCCTATGTGCAGCCGACGTTCATCATGCTGCCGTTTAACATCATCAGCGAGCTTTCGCGCACGCTGGCCCTGGCCGTCCGCCTGTTCGGGAACATGATGAGCGGAGCGATGATCATCGGTATTCTGCTGACCATCACGCCGTTTATCTTTCCGATCGTGATGAAGGCGCTCGGCCTGCTCACCGGCATGGTGCAAGCCTACATCTTCTTTATCCTATCCACGGTTTACATTGCGGCCGCTACACGCGTGCGTAAACCCAATCCTGAACCCGAGGCAACAAATTGAAACATGAACGATGACAACAAAGGAGATACAATACTATGGATAGCATGACGTTTATCGCGGTGGCATCCATTGTCACCGCCGGCTTCACCACAGGCGTCGGCTGTATTGGCCCGGCGCTGGGCGAAGGGCGCGCAGTCTCGACCGCGCTGAGTTCGCTGGCCCAGCAGCCTGACGCATCCGCCACCATCACCCGGACGTTGTTCGTGGGCCTGGCGATGATCGAGTCCACAGCCATCTACTGCTTCGTGGTCTCGATGATTCTCGTTTTCGCCAACCCGTTCTGGAACCACATCATCGCCCAAACCACAGGAAAGTAAACCGATGTTAATCGATTGGTTCACCATCGTCGCGCAGGCGCTCAACTTTCTCATCCTGGTATGGTTGATGAAACGCTTTCTCTACAAACCCATCCTCCAGGCCATCGACGCGCGGGAGCAGCGGATCGCCAAGGAGCTTGCGGATGCCGACGCAAAAAAGGCCGAAGCTCAAAAAGAGAGCGAGGCGTTCAAACGTAAAAACAAGGAGTTCGACCGGCAGCGGGATGCGCTTCTGAGCCAGGCGAGGCAGGAGGCGAAAGCCGAACGTCAGCGTCTTCTCGATGAGGCGCGGCAGGCGGCCGAGGTTCTGCACGCCAAACGGCAGGACGCCATGGAACGCGAACAACAGATCCTGAACGACGAAATAACTCGCCGGACCCGAAAGGAAGTTTTCGCTATCGCTCGAAAGACGCTGACGGACCTCTCCGGGACAAGTCTGGAAGAACGCATCAGCGAGGTGTTCAGGCGCCGCTTGGGAGAGCTGGACGGTGAGGCGAAGGAAGGTTTTGCCAAGATCCTGAAAACATCGTCCGATCGGGTACTCGTGCGCAGCGCCTTTGAGCTGCCGTCTGAACAGAGAGCCGCGATCCAACACGCGCTCAACGAAACCTTCTCGGCTGAAATCCACGTCCGTTTCGAGACTGCACCGGACGTGATCAGCGGCATCGAACTCACCGCGAACGGACGAAAGGTCGCCTGGAGCATCGCGGATTATCTGACGTCACTGGAAAAGAGCGTCGGCGAACTGCTGAAAGAACCATCCAAACCCAAAACAAACCCGGAGGCTGAACCTGAAACGCAAGCCGGGCCAAAGCCGAAGTCCGGGACTCAACCTGCCACTCCCGAGGAGGCCGAATGAGCGCACCGGCAAATTCTTTACAAAACGGCTTCGAACGCGCGTTCGCCGTTCTAAGTCGGGGCCGCAAAACCTTCATGCCGCAACTGACGGCGCAGGAGGTGGGCACGATTACCGGCGTCGCCACGGGCATCGCTCGTGTCTCAGGCCTTCCCGGCGTCGGCTTTGATGAATTGGTGAGGTTTCCCGGCGATGTGTTCGGCATCGCATTCAACGTGGACCCGGAAGAAATCGGGGTCGTACTGCTCGGCGAATACTGGCATCTTAACACGGGGGATGAAGTCCGGCGCACGGGCCGGGTCATGGATGTGGCCGTGGGCGACGGGTTGCTGGGACGCGTCATCGACCCGCTCGGCCGACCCCTCGACGGCAAAGGGACGGTGGCCGCAAGCCGGCGCCTGCCCATCGAACGCCCCGCCGCGCCCATCATGGATCGCGCGCCCGTCACGGTGCCGCTCCAGACCGGAATTAAAGTCATCGATGCGCTCATTCCAATCGGGCGCGGTCAGCGAGAACTGATCCTCGGCGACCGGCAGACGGGCAAGACCGCCATCGCAGTCGACACCATCCTGAATCAGCGCGGCAAAAATGTCCTATGCGTCTATTGCGCGATCGGCCAGCGGGGGTCCGCCATCGCGACTTTATTATTGCCTTGTCTGAATATAAACATTTACCTTCTTGCTGTTCATATAATTTATACTTATCCAACATAACTGACTTAACATCTTCTTTGTTTATATTATAAAGCTCAGA
>JAWOIA010000102.1:0-3879 GCA_046484885.1 Desulfosarcina sp.
TGGGACGGGCGATGTATCGCAAGTTGAAAGTCTACGCGGGTCCCGAGCACCCCCACGTCGCGCAGCAGCCCAAGCCCTTGGCGCTGAAGCGGTAATCCGGCGAGCGCATCGAACAGGAACGGAACAGCCAGCATGATTGAAAATCAACATTACGGAACAGGCCGCCGCAAGACCGCCACGGCGCGGGTGTTTCTGCGGCCCGGCACCGGCAATATCACCGTCAACCGTCGACCTCTGCAAGAGTATTTCGGGCGCGAGACCTCCTGCATGGTGGTCAACCAGGCCCTGGAACGAGTCGATCTCAAGGAACGGTTCGATGTGTTCGTCACGGTCAAGGGCGGCGGCATCACCGGTCAGGCGGGCGCGATCCGTCATGGCATTACCCGCGCCCTGCTCCAGTACGACGACAGCCTGCGCCCCACCCTGCGCAAGGCCGGTTTCGTGACCCGCGACGCCCGCGAGGTAGAGCGCAAGAAGGTCGGCCTGCGCAAGGCGCGCCGCGCCACGCAGTACTCCAAGCGGTAAAGGGTTTTTAAAAAATTATTGGGGGATCGTCTAGCGGCAGGACTACGGACTCTGACTCCGTCAACCTAGGTTCGAATCCTAGTCCCCCAGCCACGCACTCACCCATCCGACGTTGTCGGATGGGTTTTTTGTGGCGAAAAAACTAATAAACTGTTGCTTGATTGAAACAAACCAGAAAAATTTGTGTTCTTTTTGAAAATATCAGTTGCATTTCTGCTTCAGAATGCGTATAAATTTCTTCAATGAATTGCGACCCCCCTTTTGTTGTGTAAATGCAACACAAACCTAGGAGCTTAGTCATGAAGAAATCCACGCTTGCGCTGGCCGTTGCTGCTGCGTTGGCCACCTCCGTCGCCGTCGCCGATACCACCCTGTACGGTTCCGCGCGGGTCTCCATTGATTTTGAAAGCCTCGATAATGGCCCTGATGCTTGGGACGTGCGTAACAACTCGTCTCGCTTGGGCGTCCGGGGCAGCGAGGACCTCGGCGGTGGTTTGAGCGCCATTTACCAGTACGAGTTCGGCGTTGACCTGACCGAAGGCGGCAACTTCGAAAGCAACCGTCCCAAGTGGCTCGGTCTGAAGGGCGATAGCTGGGGTTCAGTCACCCTCGGCACCCAGTGGACCTCCTATTACAACGTCGCCGGCGTGGCCGATATTTTCAACAGCAACCGGAGTTTTGCCACCAACACCGGTTATCTGGGTGGAGTTTGGGGCCAGCGCAGCGATAACACCATCATCTATATGTCGCCCAACTTCAGCGGTTTCAGCGCCGAGGCGACGCTGGTCGTGAATGGCACCAGCGACGCCGGCCGCGTGCCCGACACGTCCGATGGCGTCGACCTGTGGCAAATCGCTGGTAAGTACAGGAATGGCCCCTTTTATGCGGGTGGTGCCTGGATGCAGCTGAACAACAGCGACGTCGAGCAACTTTCCGGCGACGATCTCCGGCAGTGGATGTTGGTAGGGGCTTATCAGCCGGGTCCCTTCACCGTCGGCCTGCTTTACGAGCACGGTGACCTGAACACCATCAGCACTTCGCCTTTGAATCCCGGTTTTATCCCGCTCGACTTCGATGACACCGTGAACATCATGCTGTTCGGTTCCTACAACTTTGGTCCTCACTCCGTGCGGGCTGCCTACAGTTGGATGGAGCCGGATAGCGAATATTTCGACGAAGCCCGGGATCGGCGGAGGAGCTTTGATTCCATTCAAAACCTCCTCCTCGGCTACCAGTTCAACCTCAGCAAGCGCACCCGAGTGTGGGCGGAGTATTTGGGCCGGTGGGACGACAACGATGGCGTTTTGCGCAATGTCCCCAACGACCAGAATGTCTTATCCTTGGGTATGCGCCACGACTTCTGATCCCCGTTTCCTGAATCCGGATCAGATCAGCAAACGGGCGCCTTCGGGCGTCCGTTTTGTTTTTACAGTTCAGCACATTCTATCGCATTACTCGTTGCATCAACGCCAATCAGTTGTATTTTTGTGAAAAAACAGTTGCTTTTTTGCTGTGGTCGCTATATAAATGACGAAAATCCACTTTCAAGAAGACTTTCTCATCCATCTATCTCTCTGATGGGAAAAAATCTTTTAGACATTGAGCCTACAGACCTCTGGAAATTCCGCTATGAAAAAATCTGTTCTCACCTTGGCCGTTGCCGGCGTTCTTACCCTGCCCGTTGTGGCGCAAGCCGATACCATCCTGTACGGCTCCGCGCGGGTTTCCGTCGATTACCTGCAAGTGGAGGGTGATTCCAGCGCTTGGGATGTGGTCAACAACGACTCACGGCTGGGCGTGCTTGGAAGCGAGGATCTCGGCGGTGGTCTCAGCGCGATCTATCAATACGAGTTTGGGGTTGACGTGACCGAAGGCGGCAACTTCGAGAATAACCGGCCTAAATTCGTCGGCCTCAGAGGTAATTTTGGCACCGTAACGGCTGGCACCCAGGATACCCCCTACTACAATGTGGCGGGCATTGTCGATATTTTCAACAGCGTCAATACGTTCGGTAACGACGCTTGGTTGGGTGGTGGGTTCGATGAGAATGCCGGTGTTGGGCGAGGCTTTGGGCTGATCCGACTCGATAATAGCATCTACTATGCCTCACCCGATTTTAGCGGCTTTTCCGGTGAAGCCATGCTGGCTCTGGATGGGCGCTTTAACGATTCGGAGGGTTTTTCCGACGGAGTCGACATCTGGAATATCGCCTTTAAGTACGAGCAGGGTCCTTTCTTTGCTGGAGTCAGCTACATCGCCCTGAATGGCAACGACAATGTTGATTTGGGTGGCGGCTTAAACATCGATCTTGATCTCGACCAGTGGACAGTGGGTTTGGGTTATGTAGGTGGTCCTTTCAGCGTTAGTTTCGTTTACGAACAGGGCACCTTCAATCAGTATGGTTTATTCACCAACGTCCGAACTGATGGCGCTCGGGTCTTGGGCGGCGACGATGCCACCAATTTTTATCTGGCCGGTTCGTATACCTTTGGCAGTAACGTCATCAGCGCGGCTTACGGGCGACTGGACCCTGGAACCAGGGGGTTCGATGAGATCGACAATTATATTTTGGGCTATCAATACAGCTTTAGCCGGCGGACTTCGGTTTGGGCTGAATACATCGGTCGCAGCAGCGATGACCTCGGCGACCTGAACGCCGTATCCATCGGCACCCGCGTGGATTTCTAAAACTTAAAACCATAGCCTGCTCACAGGCGTAAGGGCGACGGACGGGCGCTGCCGCAAGGCTAGCGCCCGTTTTTTTGCATGACCACATCAAGCAGCCATATCGACCACTTCCACATTCATCCTCTCTATTTACCTCATGCTCCATCGAGAGATGACGGTCGATCGCGTCGAGGGTGGTGGCGTGAAAGTAACGCTCTCCGCATCCCTGACAAACTTCCGCGTCAACATTCTCGACAATGTAAAGGCGGCCCTGTAGCCAATGCGATCTTTTGACTTTCCTGGCCCGCGTTTCACCACCACAAAATTCACAGATCATGGCTCCTCCGTCAAAGCATATACAGTAATAATCAAAAGGCTGTCGTCTTCCCTGAATCGGCAAATGACATGGATTAATCGCCCATCCTTGGCCGGTCCTTCGATACAATATCGTGTGCCTCGCGCATCCTCGGAGAGCTTCTTGTCAATACGTCCCTTGAACAAGGCATTTTCGACATCATCACGCTCCAGACTGTCATCGAGCATCTCCTCTTCCGCATGGGACGAGAGGTAGTAAGCACGATCAACGATCTTCTGGCGAATTCTTTGAATGCTCGCCATGCGCGGCGCGTTCCCGACCAAAAAATTTGACAACTTTGCCATCCGCCATCCCCAACAACAGCACATCCG